>DASQNL010000336.1:0-1523 GCA_035644995.1 Pyrinomonadaceae bacterium
GTTCGTTGAAGGCCAGAGACGAGTTGACGCTCGAATATAAACTGCAACGCGGCGGCGAGCCGGTCGTCGCCAACACGCTCAAGGCGAAGGCGAAGGCCGACGGCGACGACCTCATCTCGCAACTCGCGGGGCAAGCGGCCACGGCCGTGCGCTCCGCCGCGACGAGCAGGTAAATCGGCCACGGACGTAAGGCATTGCGGCCAACAAGAATCTCTTCCCGGAGCGGGAGAGACGACAGGCGAAGACGAGGGACGGGGAAGAGACGACAATCTCCCCGTCCCTTTTTGCGTCCGAAAGCAAAGGGGCGAGATTGCCGCCGCCGCGCCCGCCCTTCCTCATGGACGCCCCCCGAACTATTTGCTATAAAAATAAACAGATGAAATTTCACCACACAGCACGGCGCGGCGGCCTGTGGTAAGAGTTCGCTTGCCGCGCCTCGCGCTCCCATCCGCGGAGGGCGCTACACGCCCCGTCGTCGCGTCGTCACGGGCAAAGACAAGATGCTCGCAAGCCGGTCGCCTCGCCAGCGGTCGGAACAGCCAACGTCATCCGCCAAGGCGACCGCCCGTGTCCGGCCTTGAATCGCGCCCGCGCGAAACCTGCGAAGAACTCGGAGTTGAACCCTCGAATGGCAAAAATACTGGTGGTGGAAGACGACCGCGACATACGCGATATGGTTCGCATGGTGTTGGAGATGGGCGGGCACGAACTCCACGAAGCGGCGACCGGCGAAGACGGCCTCGCGCAGGCGAAGCGGTTGCGCCCCGACGCGATCTTGATGGACTTGAGTTTGGCGGGCGAGATAGACGGTCTGGAATCAACCCGGCGATTGCGCGCCGATGCCACGTTTGACCGGACGCCGATCATCGCCCTCACCGCCCACGCCATGCGCGGCGACCGCGAACACTCGCTCCACGCCGGTTGCGACGAACACTGGACGAAGCCGATCATTGATCTCGACCTGTTCAAAGAGATGGTCGAACGCGTCGTCGCCGACGGGCGGCGAAACGACAACGCGTAACTTCGCCGCCGCCGCTAAGGGCGCGACGGAAATAAGCCCCGTCAGGGCGCGCATGTTGCACGCCCTGACGGGGCTATAATCTCTCCGGCGCTTAACTTGATCCGACGGGCGGCCGAACGCCCGCGGCACATTCATGCGCTCAGGAGCGGCCGTGAATCATCCGCCGCATGCGGTCGGCGAAAAGCACGTCGATCTTCTGCGGCTCAA
Source organism: Pyrinomonadaceae bacterium (assembly GCA_035644995.1). Classification (GTDB taxonomy): domain Bacteria; phylum Acidobacteriota; class Blastocatellia; order Pyrinomonadales; family Pyrinomonadaceae; genus JAIVJZ01. The sequence continues at coordinate 1,229 of DASQNL010000336.1, forward strand.
CCAACGCCGTCACTTCGCCGAGGCCGAAGGCCGGGTGCATCAACGTCTGTCCCGCGCGATACAAACGCGCCGGGTCGTAGGGCGCGCCCGCCTGCGAGGCGCGCCCGCCCGACATCTTGACGCCGCTCTTGAACGAACTGCGTGTCTGGCAGATCGGGCACGTCACGCGCGACACTTGCCCGCGCTTCGTGACGGAGGCGACGACGTGGCCGCGCTCCACTTCGCATTTCGTGCAAAGTTTCTCCACGCGCTCGCCGACGACATACGTCCGCTTCTCGATTTTTCCGACCGCCAC
>DASQNL010000337.1:0-3284 GCA_035644995.1 Pyrinomonadaceae bacterium
CTGCGTCCACGGCCGCGCCGAAGTCATCAACCACGTGACGCAACTCTACGGGCGCGAGTCGGTCTGCCAGATCATCACGTTCGGGACGATGGCCTCCAAGGCCGCGATCAAAGACGTGGGACGCGCGCTCGACATGCCTTACGCCGATGTCGAGAAGATCGCGAAACTGATTCCGCCGCCCGTGCGCGGGCGCAACATCTCCATCGGGCAAGCTCTGGAAACGGTGCCCGAACTCAAAGCCGCCGTCGAGCGCGACCCGCAGACGAAAAAGGTGATCGAGATCGCGCTCAGGCTCGAAGGCTGCGCGCGCCACTCGTCGGTGCACGCGGCGGGCGTCGTCATCTCGCCGCAGCCGCTCGAAGAGTTGATCCCCGTCGCCGTCAACAACAAGCAGGAGTTCACCACCCAGTTTGAAATGTCCGATCTGGAAAAGACGGGCATGCTCAAGATGGACTTCCTCGGCCTGACCACGCTCTCGATCATCAACCAGTGTTGCAAGACCATCCGCGACACGTCCGGCCGCGAGATCGTCTGGTCGGAAATTCCGCTCGACGACGAGAAGACTTACAAGTTGTTCGGCCTGGGTCGCACGGAGGCGGTCTTCCAGTTCGAGTCCACGGGCATGCAGGAGATTTGCCGCAAGCTCAAGCCGAAGTCCATCGAAGACCTCTCGGCCTTGAACGCGCTCTACCGGCCGGGGCCGCTCGACGGCGGCATGGTTGACGACTACATCGACCGCTACCACGGCAAGAAGCCGGTCGAGTACCAGACGCCGGAGATGGAAGAGATTCTCTCGAACACCTACGGCATCCTCGTCTATCAGGAACAGATCATGCAGCTCGCGCAGCGGCTCGGCGGCTATAGCTTGGGCGAGGCCGACCTGATGCGCCGCGCGATGGGCAAGAAGAACCGCGAGGAGATGGCCGTCCACGAACAGAAGTTTATGGACGGCTGCGCGAAGAACAAGATTCAGAAGAAGAAGGCGCGCGAGATTTTTCGCCTGATGGCGCAGTTTGCCGATTACGGCTTCAACCGCTCGCACTCGGTGGCCTACGCGCACGTCGCTTACCAGACGGCCTACCTCAAGGCGCAGTACCCCGAACACTTCTACGCCGCCGTGATGACCTACACGGCCGACGACGCGGCGAAGATTTTCAAGTACGGCTCGGAACTACGCTCGCAGGGCATCAAGCTCTTGCCGCCCGACGTGAACGAGTCCGGCTCAGGCTTCACGCCGGTCGAGGGCGCGATCCGCTTCGGGCTGGCGGCCATCAAGGGCATCGGGCAGTCGGCCGTCGCCCCGATCCTTCAGGCGCGTGAAGAGGGGCGCTACACGTCAATCTACGATTTCGCCGAACGCGTGGGTGAAAAGGGCGCGGGCAAGCGCGTGCTCGAAAGTCTCGTCTGCGCCGGTGCGTTCGACTCGTTCAAACCGGCGGGCGATGATTTGTGCGGGTGGCGTGCGTGCCTGCACGCGACGGTGGAGCGCGCGCTGGAGCGCGGCGGGCGCAAGCGGCGCGAGCGCGACAACGGGCAGGGCGACATGTTCGGCTCGGCCTTCGGTTTCGCCCCCGACGGCGACGGCGGGCAGGTGCAACTCAACACGGCCGCGCCGTGGTCGCACAAGGAACTGCTCGCCAACGAGAAGGCGGCCATCGGCTTCTACGTGTCGGGTCATCCGCTCGAAGACTTCCTCGAAAAGATCGAACAACTCAAATGCGGCACGGTGGCCGATCTCGGCTCGGCCGGGCCTGAGGCGCGCGTCCGGCTCGCGGGCGTCGTCTCCGATTTCACCGTGCGCAACACGAAGAAGGGCGACAAGTACGCTTACTTCCGGCTGGAAGATTTGTCGGGCGCGACCGTCAAGTGCGTGCTCTGGCCGGAGGCGTTCAAGAGCAAGGGGCGCGACGCGGGCAACGACGCGCTGCTGCTCGTGACCGGGCGGCTCGACGACAGCGACAGCGCCTCCACCGTGGTCTGCGACGAAGTCTACCTGTTGGAAAAGGCGCGCATCCCGGCGCATAACCCGTGGCTGAACCGCAACGGCAACGCGGGCATGCCCGCCGCCGCCGCCGCAGCAGCAGCAACGGCCGCCCCGGCAAGAGGTCGCGGCAGCGGCGTCGTCCGCTCGCTCGTCATCGAACTGCCGGCGGGCGTGGACATCGGCGAGAAGTGCGCGGCCATCGCGCAGGCGTTGCGCGACAGCCCCGGCGATTGCGAGGTGTTTCTCGAACTGCACTTGCGCGAAGAGGGCTTCAGGGTGCGCGCGCAGCCGTCGCGCCTCATTCGCGTCTGTCAGGATCAACGGCTCGACGACGCGCTCGCCGCCGCCGGGGTGACGATCAACTGGGTGGAGATGAATTCGGCCACTTGAAATCCGCGCGCCCGTTCGCGGCGCGCGTCGGAGAGAGCGGCCGGCAAGGAAACAAAATGAAGAAATTTTTAATCGCCGCGGCGGTCGGCATCGCCGTCTCGACGACGGCTCTCCTCTTCGTCAAGGCCGCCGGGGACGCGAATGCGGACTCGAAAGGCGTCGGAAAGGGCGCGGCAAAATCGGTGTACAACTTTACGCTGAAAGATTCAAAGGGTCGTGAGGTGAAACTCGAAGAGTTTCGCGGTCAGGTCGTGATGCTCGTCAACGTGGCGAGCAAGTGCGGCTACACGCCGCAATACGAGGGGCTGCAAAAGATTTACGAGCGTTACCGGGCGCAGGGCTTCACCATCCTCGGCTTCCCGGCCAACAACTTCGGCGCACAGGAGCCGGGGACGAATGAGGAGATACAGGAGTTTTGCCGGATCAACTACGGCGTGACGTTCCCCGTCTTCTCGAAAATTTCGGTCAAGGGCGACGACAAACACCCGCTCTACAAGTACCTCACCGAGCGCGCCACCAACCCGGAATTCGCGGGCGAGATCAAGTGGAACTTCAACAAGTTTCTCGTCGGGCGCGACGGCCGCATCCTCGCCCGCTTCGATTCCGCCGACAAGCCGGAGGACGCCAAGGTCACGCAGGCCATCGAGCACGCGCTCAAGTAATCGACTAAGCACGCTAAATGTGCGAAGCCCGCGGGCGACCACCCTCGAAACGGGGAGTGGTCGCCCGCGCCGGTTTTCGACGGGCGTGCGGGCGGAGACTCTTTTCACGCCGCCGGGGTAAACCCCGGCACGATGTCGAAGCGCGCCGCCGGTTCGCCGAGCTTCGACCCCGCGACCGGGCTGAACCAGCGAATCGCGGCGTCGGAAGTTCCCCGCGCTCAACTCAAGCACGAATGATGATCCCGGCG
>DASQNL010000338.1:0-7734 GCA_035644995.1 Pyrinomonadaceae bacterium
TGCGGCTCGCGCAGGTCGCCCTCGAAATCGGTGACGCGCACGGCGTCACGCGTCAGCACGGCGATCTCGCGCTCGCCGAGATAGAACACGTCGCGCGTGTGTTGCAGGATGGGCGGGATGTCCGAGGCCACGAAGTATTCGCCGTCGCCGAGTCCGATGACGACGGGCGGCCCCTGGCGCACGGCGATGATCAAGTCCGGCTCGTCAACCGAAATGATCGAGAGCGCGAAGATGCCGCGCAGGTCGCGCACGGCGCGCTGCACGGCGATCTCCAACTTCTCTTCCTCGCGCAGGTATTCTTCGATCAGGTGGGCGATAACTTCCGTGTCGGTCTCGGTGACGAAGTTATGATCGGTTTTGCGCAGGCGTTCCTTGAGTTGGAGGTAGTTTTCGATGATGCCGTTGTGGACGACGACGACGCGCCCGGTGCAATCGCGGTGCGGGTGGGCGTTCTCCTCCGTCGGGCGGCCGTGCGTCGCCCAGCGCGTGTGGCCGATGCCGTATGTGCCGTCGAGCGGCTTGAGGCGAATCGCTTCTTCGAGATTGCGGAGTTTCCCCTCCGCGCGGCGAATGTCGAGCGTGTGCGATTCGTCCACGACGGCGATGCCGGCCGAGTCGTAGCCGCGATATTCGAGTTTGCGCAACCCGTCAATAATGACCGGCACGACCTGTTTGTTACCCACGTAACCGACGATGCCACACATGTATTGCTTTCCTTTCAGGAAAGCAGTGACGGGCGACAAGTGACAAGTGACAGGTTAAAAACAATTTCCGTTTTAACCCGTCACCCGTCACTTGTCACCCGTCACTGCCTTTCACTGCCTTTGTTGTTTCTTCTTCTTCCGCCTGTTCGGGCGCGCTGCGGGCGGGAGGCGGCGCGGCGGGGCGAAGGTCTTTTTTGAACGCGGCGGGCACGCCCGCGACGAGCGTGTCGGGCGCAACGTCGCGCGTGACGACCGAACCCGCGGCGGTAACGCTGCGCGCGCCGACCGTGATTGGCGCGACGAGCATCGTGTCCGAACCGATCTTGACATCCTGTTCGATGACGGTCGGGTTTTTGTTCACGCCGTCGTAGTTGCACGTCACCGTGCCCGCGCCGATGTTGGTGCGCGCGCCGATGTCGGCATCGCCGAGATAGGTCAGGTGCATCGCCTTCGACTTGCGGCCGAGCCGCGATTTTTTCATCTCGACGAAGTTGCCCACGGCCGATTGTTCTTCGAGTTGCGCGTTCATGCGCAAGTGCGCGAAGGGGCCGACCGAGCAATTGTCGGCGATGTCTGAGTCGATGATCACGCAGTGGTCTTTGATTCGCACGCCGCTGCCGACGCGCGAGTTAGAGATGCGCGTGCCGGAGCGTATCTCGCAGCCCTCGCCGATTTGCGTGCGCCCTTCGATGTGGACGCCGGGGTAGATGATCGTATCGTGGCCTACTTGCGCTTCCGCCGAGACGTAGGTGTGCGCCGGGTCGATGATGGTGACGCCGCTGTCGAGCATGAGGCGACGCAGCGTGCGCAGGCGCAGCAGACGCTCAAACTCGGCGAGTTCGACGCGCGTGTTGATGCCGGAGACTTCGCGCGCGTCCGTGTGCGTGAAGATGCTCACGTCTTCGCCGTCGGCGCGAAGAATGCCGGGCACGTCCGTCAGGTAGTATTCGCCCTGCGCGTTGGCGGGCTGCACGCGCGCGAGCGCGTCGAAGAGAACGCGCGTCTCGAAGCAATAAATGCCGGAGTTGATCTCTTTGATCTGCCGCTCCTCGGGCGTGGCGTCGCGCTGTTCGACGATCCGCTCGAAACGACCGTCGGCGTCGCGCACGATGCGCCCGTAGCCCGTGGGGTCTTCGAGTTTGACGGTGAGCACGGAGCAGGCCGCGCCGCGCCCGCGATGCGTGCGGTGCTGGTGGACGAGCGCGCCGAGCGTCTCGTGGTGCATGAGCGGCACGTCGCCGGAGAGCACGAGGAGCGTGGAGTTGGCATCGGCGAGCGCGTCGCGGGCGACCATCACGGCGTCGCCCGTGCCGCGCTGCTCCGTCTGCGTGACGAAGATCGCGCCGTTCGCGCCGAGTTCTTCCACGACCGCCGCTTTCACTTCCTCCGCCTGATGCCCGACGACGATGTGGACGGGGCGGCCTTCTTTGACGAGCGCGGCGGCCGTGTGGCAGACGTGCGCGATGAGCGGGCGGCCTCCGAGTTGATGCAGAACTTTAGCCGTGCGCGAGTGCATCCGCGTGCCGAGTCCGGCGGCGAGGATGAGCACGTCGAGCGGCGCGCTCGCGGGCGGCGGCGCGGCGGCGGGCGGCGTGCCGGTCGTCGTCGTCGGCGCGGTCGGCGTGGGCGTTCCCTGTGGGTTCGGCGGGGGCTGCTGCTGTTTGTCCATTATGTTCTCAAGCGTTCAGGCGAGACTGTGGAAGGGACGCGGCGCGTGGGCGGCCGATGACGACGCCTCGTAACAGGCGACGATGACGCGCGCCAGCTTTTCGGGGCTGTGCCGCACCTTCTCGCCCTCGTCGAGCAAATCGGCGCGGACGATCTCGGCCTCGTGGCTGAACTCTGCTTCGAAAAGGTGGTCGGTCAAACCGATCTGGTGCGCGCCCTCGGCGCGGTAACGCGCGGCCTGCTCGTCGCTGATGTGGCGGTTGTTGACGATAACGTAGTCGAAGTTGATGGCGGGCGCGTAACGCTTCACGGTCTGCAAGTGTTGGCGCGCGGTGTAGCCGTCGGTCTCGCCGGGCTGCGTCATCAAGTTGCAGATGAAAATTTTGACGGCCTCCGATTCGCCGATGGTTTCGGCGACACGCGAGACGAGCAGATTCGGCAGAAGGCTGGTGTAGAGCGACCCCGGCCCGACCGTGATGATGTCCGCCTCGCGCAGGGCGGTGAGCGCTTCGGGCAGCGGCAGGCACTGTTCCGGTTCGAGTCGCAGGCGGCGAATCGTGCCGTGCGAGGCCGTGATGTTGGTTTCGCCGAAGACTTCCCGGCCGTCTTCGAGTTCGGCGACGAGGCGCACGTCGTTCAGCGTGGCCGGGTAGATGCGTCCTTTGCTGGCGAGCACTTCGGAGGAGAGACGGACGGCCTCCGTGAAGTCGCCCGTCACGTCGGTGAGCGCGGCGAGAAAGAGATTGCCGAAACTGTGGCCGCCGAGGTCGCCCTCGCCGCGAAAACGGTAGCGGAAGAGGCGTCCCATGAGGGTCGAGTCTTCCGAGAGCGCGACCATGCAGTTGCGTATGTCGCCGGGCGGGAGGATTTGCAGTTCGTCGCGCAGGCGACCCGAACTGCCGCCGTCGTCCGAGACGGTGACGATGGCCGCGAGCGCGTCGAGCCACTGCCCGTCGCCGTCGCGCTTGTCCACGAGTCGCTTCAAACCGGCCAGCACGGTCGAGAGACCCGTGCCGCCGCCGATGGCAACCAACTTCAGACCGCGTTCTGTCCCGGACACGTGCAAAATCTCACTCTCCCCGCTTCACGCGACGGCAAATTGACCGTGCGCTTTGAAATCATACTCAAAAGACGGAGGCTTTCAAAGCGGCGCGTTTGAAATGCAAAGCGGCGCGTCGGAAATGGAACGTGATCGCAAGTGAGGAGATGGACGCCGGCAACGACGGCGACTAGGGACGGGAGGCGAAGATGAGCCGCTCGTATTCCGGCTCGTTGCGCAAGGGCACGAGGTCTGGGTCGTGTTGCGCGCGGACGCGCAAATTGGGTTGTAGTTCGAGGGCGCGCCCCAGGGATTGGAGGGCGGATTCAACCGCGCCGAGGCGGGCGCGCGTGGCGGCCAGGCCATAGTGAATGTGCGCGGCGGCGGCGTCGCGTTTGAGCGCGCGCTCGAACATCTCCTGCGCCGCCACAAAATCGCCGCGATTGAGTTCGATCACGCCGCGGTCATACAGCTCCTCGGCGTTGCGCGGCATCGCGCTCTCCGAACGCATGCGCGCCTCGGCGATGGCGAGATAGGTGCGCGAGCGCGCCGTCACTTCGGCCACGCCCGAATGTTGCTCGATGAGCGCGCGAAACAACAGCCGCGCCTCGGAAAAACGACCGCGCACGAACTCCTTATGCGCCCGCTCGAAAGCGCGCAACGCGGCGGCCTCGTCCAGCGTCGGCTGGCGCGGAGGCGGCGCGGGCGGACGCGCGCCGGCCGGCTTGGCCGTCGTCGTGCGAGCCTGCTGCTTCTTCGCGGCCGGCGCGGGCGCGTTGCGTTTGGGCGGTTTCGCCGCCGCCGCCGTAGCCTTGACGGCCGTGCGCGGAGAGGTTTTAACCGGGGTCTTGGTTGAAGTCTTAGTGACGGTTTTACTGTTGGCAGCCGCCGGGCGCGGCTTCGGGTTGGCGGTTTTGGGACGCTCCGCCGATTTGGTCTTCGTGGCCGAGGCGGCGCGGGAACTCTTTTTCGTGGATTTCGCGTTTGAAGCGGCCGCCGTGTTGGTGGCTTTGCGGACAGGGGCTTTCTCCGCGGCAGAGCGTTTGGCGAGGGGCTGCGGCCGCGCCGGGGTCTTCGCGCCCAACTTGCGATTTTTTGCCGTCGATACGCCGGAGACGCTACGTGTGACCGGGCGGGAGGATGGTCTTTTAGCGCTCTTGCTGACAGATTCGCTCATGCGAAGCTCCATTATCAAAATGACTCCCCTGGCGGGTCAAGAAACGCCCGCAGTTTAACACAGCTTATCGCATAAATCAACGTGGTAGTGTAAGTTGCGGGTATCAAGCAGCTTTGGGGAGCGAATCGGAGGGGCGGCCAACAAAGAAAAACAGTTGATGTTATCGAAAGCCTTATGTTAGAGTCCAAAAGGAGTTGCGCCCCTCGTGCGACCCTTAAGGGATGGGGGCAAAAGTTTCCGGCCGACACTCGAACTCCTTTAAAATGTTTGGCTTAAGTTTTAATCGCGGCTCGCGGTAACGGCCTCCCACCATCCCACCTTAGGAACTCCCCAACAGAGAAAGCGCCTGTACTAATGACAGACACTCCTATGATCATGCGTGAGCAACAGTTCGAGCGGATTGTGTCTGTTTTACACAAACTGCGGGCTGAATCGCTCTCGCGCGTGGTCTTCCTCGTGGACAAAAACGGCCAGCCGGTAGCCGTGCAGGGAGACGTGAGCAATATTGACACGACGAGCCTCGCCTCCCTTGCCGCCGGAAACGTCGCGGCGACCGGCGGCATGGCGCAACTCATTGGCGAGAAAGAGTTTCCGACGCTGTCGCACGAAGGCGAGCGCGAGAGCATCCACATCTGCATCATCGGCCGGATGCTGCTCGTCGTCGTCTTCGACGACCGTTCCAGTCTGGGGCTGGTCAAACTACGCGTCAAGCAGGCGGCGCGCGAACTGGCCTTAATTTTTGAGGATGTCGAACGCGATTCGCTGGCAAAGCGCGAGCAGGACGACTCACTTTTCGCCGGTATCACGGACGATGATATTGACAGCTTGTTCAATTAGCGACAGGTGACGGGTGACAAGTTGAAAACCTTGTTCTTTCCTGTCGCCCGTCACCCGTCACCCGTCACTTAAAAGCCATGACGTTTATCAATTACGCATCACGCGAAATCAATTGCAAGATCGTCTATTACGGGCCGGGGTTGTGCGGCAAGACGACCAACCTGCAATATATCTACGACTCGACCGCGCCCGCCTCGAAAGGCAAGCTGATCAGCCTCGCGACCGAAACCGACCGCACCCTCTTCTTCGACTTCATGCCGCTCGAACTCGGCACGGTGCGCGGCTTCAAGACGCGCTTTCACCTCTACACCGTCCCCGGACAGGTCTTCTACGACGCCTCGCGCAAACTCATCCTCAAAGGCGTTGACGGCGTGGTCTTCGTCGCCGACAGCCAGGAGGAGCGCATGGACGCCAACATCGAAGCGCTCTACAACCTCGAAGAGAATCTCAAGGCCAACGGCTACGACCTGTTGAAACTGCCCTACGTCCTCCAACTCAACAAGCGCGATCTGCCGAACGTCATCCCGCCCGACGAACTCGTGAGCGAACTGCGCCGCAAAGACGAGGCCGTCCACGAGGCGGTCGCCTACAAAGGCGTCGGCGTCTTCGACACGCTCAAATCCGTCGCCAAGCAGGTGCTCACCGAATTGCGCAAAGGCTAAACTCTCGCGCCCCGTAAACCCTTCGTCGCCCCCAACATATTCAAAAGGCCGCGTGGTCATAAAAACCACGCGGCCTTTTAATTTGCCCCTGACACGGGCGCGCTTCCGGCGTTTAAAAATTCATGCCGGAGTCGCTGCTATCTCAAGGTCAACGCCTGCGTCTGGACGGCGGCGTCTAACAGGGCGGTGACATCTTGCAGCGTGACCGTGCCGTAGTACCAGGAGCCGGCGGCGGCGGCTTCCGCGTAGACCGCCTTATAGATGTCGTAATAGCTGCGCCGGCCGTCGACGAAGTTGAAAACCTCATCGCGCATGAGGCCGTGGAGACCCGTGCGGACGCGCGCCTTGTCGCGATTCTCGAAGTAGTTTTTGATCGAGACGTTCTGCGGAATCTTCTTCGTCGCCTCCGTTTCCGCGACGCTTAGCTTGGCGGGCGCGGGGCGCGCGCCGCGCAGTTGCGTGTAGTAAGTTTCGAGGTCGGCGGTCAACTGCGCGCCGTTGCGCTTCATGTGTGCGCCGAGTTCGACGAGCGACGCGGCGGCACGGCTGCCCGGCGTGGTGAAGACGCGGATGGTATCGAGCGCGCGTTGTTCGCGCAGGACGCCCTGCTCGACGAGGTAGTTGGCTTCCTTCCAGTTGTCGCCCGCCGTCGTCGCCGTGGTGGCGTGGCCTTCCTTGAGCAGATTCATCGCAACGCGGAGATCGTTTGCGAGCCGCTTCGTGCCCTGCGCGTAGGTTTCGGCGGCGAGCGTGGGCACGTCGCGCTCGGTGGCGCGCGAGAGGAAGTAGGCGATTGAGCCGATGATGAAGTTGTTGCGGCGCAGTTGGGTTTGATCGATCTTGTCGAGGTCGTCGTCGGACGAGTGGATGTAGTCGTCGTCCCAGTTGATGAGCGCGACGGCGGGCGTGTTGATGGGGCCGTCGAGGAAGGTCATGTGGTCGGACGAGCCGAACCAGGGGACGAAGCGCGCGTTGAAGCCCTGGCGCGAGCCGCGCGTCGCGTAGAGCGGGCGCGTGTGCGGGCGCGGCAGTCCGCCCTGACGGCTGGCGGCGAGAAAACCGTTGTTGGTGTTGATGACGTACTGGCCGACCGACTCGAAGATGGCGTCGAGGTAAGACGTGCGCGAGTGCGGCGCGAAGATGAGGTGCTGGACGCGGCTGCCCATCGCCTGATTCGCGCCCGTCATGTCCTGATGGACGTTGGCGAGAAACTTCTTCGGCTCTTCGGGGAAGTCCTGAAAGTAGCGATACTCGGAATAGATTTCGTCCGTCCACCAGAAGCGTATGTCGCGCAGGGGGCGCGGCATCTTGCCCTCGGCGATCAATTTGTTGTAGGTGCGCGCGAGTTCGAGGAGGTTGCCGCAGCCGCTGCCGTCGTCGTTAGCCGAGCCTTGTTCTTCCTGCAAGTGCGCGGTGAGGATGATCTGCTGGTCGTGTATTGAACTGCCGCGTATCCAGCCTTCGACGAAGCCGGTGCGACCGGGCGCGGGGCTAATCTCAGTATCAACTTTCGCCTTCAAGACGACGCGCCCGCCCTTCGTGCTCTTGCCCGTGCCGAAATAATCCTGCATCGCGTTGGTTTCGAGTATGCGGCGCAGCGTATCGCCTTTGCGCGGCGGGAGCGAGAAGGCGAAAGTTCCCTGTTTG
>DASQNL010000339.1:0-7266 GCA_035644995.1 Pyrinomonadaceae bacterium
TTCATCCCCGTCTCGGAAGATGCGGCGATGATCGAAGCGGCGCGCGTCGGCGCATTGACGCTCGAAAAGCTGGAAGCGTGGACGAGCGTCTGCTCCGTCGGCCTCGACATGATCGCCGTGCCCGGCGCAACCTCCGCCGAGACCATCGCCGCCATCATCGCGGACGAGATGGCAATCGGCGTGACCAACTCGAAAACGACCGCCGTGCGCATCATCCCCGCGCCCGGCCGGGTGGTCGGCGACATGGTGGAGTTCGGTGGGTTGCTCGGCACCGCGCCCGTCATGGCCGTCAACAGTTTCAACTGCGCCGACTTCATCCGCCGCGGCGGCCACATCCCCGCGCCCATTCATTCGCTGAGAAATTAAATGCCGAAGCGGCGCGGCCGGGCGCGGGGGGTGGGAGTATGATGTCGAAGCACAACGCAGCGAGGAGCCTTGGATGAAATTAACTATCGAACTCGATCAAGAGGACGACGGCCGCTGGATCGCGGAAGTGTTAGACCTGCCGGGCGTGTTGGCTTACGGGCAGACCCGCGAGGAAGCCGTGGCGCGGGTGCAAGCGTTGGCTCTCCGGGTGCTCGCAGACCGGCTTGAGCATGGGGAAAGCGATCCGGAGTTGATGAGCGTCTCGTTTCTTGCGGCATGAGCGGGTGGCCTTCGACTAAGGCGCGGCTGGTCTTGGCTGCGCTGCTCCGCATCGGCCGGCACATCAAACGCGAGTCGGGCGGTTCACACCGTATTCTTTCGCGAGCCGGTTGGGCTGACGTAGTTTTCGCCTTTCATGATAAAGAGGAGATCGGCCGGCGAATGTTGGCGCGCATCGCTAAAAGAACCGGCCTCGAACCGGAAGATTTATGAATCGTGCCCTTAGATCGTCGCGGCGGCCACATGCCCGCGCCCATTCATTCGCTGAGAAATTAGTAAGGAGAGTTTAACCTCGTGGCCTTGTTGTTTTCGTCGGAAGTTCGTCGCGCGTGGCTCCTGCGTGCGGCGCAAGGGTTCGTGGTGTCGTGCGCCGCGTTGCTGCTGCTGCTGTCGTGGTTGCCGGGCGCATCCGCGATTTACGCGCAGCAAAGTCCGGCGGGGCAGATGCGGCTGGAGAAGATTGAAGTGTCCGGATTGGAGCGCGTGACGGAGGCGCAGGTGGTTGAGGCGAGCGGGCTGGAGGTCGGGCAGCAGGTGGATGCGGCCGCGCTCGACGCCGCCGCCGAACGCCTGCTCGGCACAGGACTCTTCACGAAGTTGGGTTATCGCTATCGCACCAAGGGCGCCGGGGCGGAGGTCACGTTCGAGGTCGTAGAGTCGAAGGCGGAACGCAACATTCCGGTCGTCTTCGACAACTTCGTCTGGTTCACGGACGACGAACTCGTGCGCGCCGTGCGCGACGAACTGCCGACGTTCGACGGGAAAGCCCCCGAATCGAGCGGCGCGGTGGCGACCATCACGCGCGCGTTGGAGCGACAACTGCGGGCGCGGAATATCGCGGGGCAGGTGGATTACATGCCCTCGGCCGACATGGCCGGCGGCAACGCCAAGCATATCTTCAGCGTGAAGGGCGTGAGGGTTCCCATCTGCGCGTTGCAGTTTCCGGGCGCGTCGGCGATCACGGAAAAAGAGTTGGTCGGCAACTCAAGGCCGCTTTTGCAGGCCGACTACTCGCGGGAGTTCGTCGAAGGGTTCGCGGAGGCCACGCTGAAGCCGCTTTACTGGCAGCGCGGACACCTGCGCGCGGGCTTCAAACCTCCCGGCGCAACCATCGCCGCAGCGGCGGGAGCGGATAATTGCAAAGACGGCGCGCGCGTCAGCGTGCCGGTCGAAGAGGGCGCGGCTTACTCTTGGGAACAGGCCGTGTGGACGGGCAACGCCGCGCTGACGGCCGCTGAACTCGACGCCGCGCTCGGAATGAAGACCGGCGAGGTGGCCGACGGCCTCAAAATCAACAAAGCTCTGAGGGAAGTGCGCGAGGCCTACGGGCGGAAGGGTTATATCTTCCTGAGCCTCAAGCCCCGGCAGGAATTCGCCGACGAGACGCGGCGCGTCACTTACGGGTTCGAGATCAGGGAGGGGGCGCAGTTTCGCATGGGCGTGCTCACGATCAAGGGTCTGGCGGCGGCGGACGCCAACCGGCTCAAAGAAAAATGGGCGTTGCGTCCGGGCGACGTTTACAACGCGTCTTACGTGGACGAATTTTTGAAAAAGAATCTGATGAGCATCACGCGCGCGGGCACGATGCAGCAAATGGAAACGTCGGCCAAGCCCGACCGTCAGAAGTTGACCGTCGATGTCACGCTCGATTTCAAATGAGTCCTCGCCCGATGCGGGCGCGCGCCGGTATAATCGGCGGATTCGGAAAACGTGTGAGGAAATTTTATGGATGCACTCGGCATGGTTGAATGTATGGGACTCGTCGCGATGATCGAGGCGGCGGACGCGATGGTCAAGGCGGCGAACGTCGAACTCGTCGGTTACGAGAAGATCGACGCGGGGCTGGTGACGGCGATTGTGCGCGGCGAAGTGGGGGCGGTGCGCGCGGCGGTGGATGCGGGCGCGGCCGCGGGCGCGCGCGTCGGTAAGGTCGTCGCCACGCACGTCATCCCGCGCCCGCACGCCGAAGTTGACGAAGGTCTGTCCGTGCTGCGCACCGGCGAGACGACGCGCAAGAAGATCAGCGGGTCGGTGAGATCGAAGGGATGAGGGATGAGGGATGAGGGATGAATAAGAATTGATTCATTTATTCATCGGTTCATTGATTCATTATTTCTATTTCTTCATTGAATCAATGAATCAATGAATCAATTCTTAAATATCCTGATTCCGCCCTCCGCCCTCCGCCCTCATCCCTTTCCCTTGTCCGGTTCGGGAACGAAGCGGTAGCCGACGCCGCGCACGGTGAGCAGGTGGCGGGGCTTGGCCGGTTCGGCCTCGATGTACTTGCGCAGGCGCACGATGAAGTTGTCAATCGCGCGCGTGTCCGTGTCTTCGTGCAGGTTCCACACTTCTTCGAGCATCGATTTGCGCGAGACGGCGCGCCCGGCGTGCCGGACGAGGTGACGCAGCAGATCGGCTTCCATCAGGGTCAGGCGCACCGTGCGCTCCCGCAAACGCAACTCCAACGCCTCGAAGTCAATCGTCTTCCCGTCAAACTCGAATAATTCTTCCGCTTGGGCGCGCCGCGCCGCCGCCGGGTCGTCGCCCGCTGCGTCCGGCCGGTCGTCGCCATCGGCGGGCGCGCGCGTGTCCGCCGCCGCCGCACGCTCTCGATCCTGATGAAGCCATTCGCGGCGGCGGAGCAGGCCGCTGAGGCGTGCGAGGAGAATGGCGAGTTCGAAGGGCTTGGGGAGGTAGTCGTCCGCGCCCGCCTCGAAGCCGCACAGCACGTCTTCAGGGCGGCCGCGCGCCGTGAGCATCAGGATGGGGACGAACCGCCCGGCCTGCCGGAGTTGGGCGGCGACGTTGAAGCCGTTGATGCCGGGCAGCATCACGTCGAGGATCACGACATCGAAACGCGTCCCGGCGTCGGTCGTCAATTTCGCGAGCGCGGTTTCGCCGTCGCCGACCGTCTCGACGCGATAGCCTTCGGCTTCGAGATTGAAGCGCAGGCCGTCGGCCAGATGCTTCTCGTCTTCGACGATGAGAACCGTCGCTTTCATTCGCCCTCCGAGCGCGGCAACAGCACCGTGAAAGTGCTGCCGCGCCCCTGTCCTTCGCTCTCGGCGTAGACGCGCCCGCCGTGTTTCTTAACCAGAGATTGCACGATGAACAATCCCAAGCCCGTGCCCTTGAAGCGCGCCATGAAGCGACCGGGCACGCGGTAGAAGCGACGGAAGATGCGCTTGAGTTGCGCCTGCGGGATGCCGATGCCCTGATCGCGCACGCGCACGGCCAACCGCCGCGCATCAATCGTCATCACCTGCACGGAGACGCGCACCTCGTCGGGCGAATACTTGACGGCGTTGTCGAGCAGGTTCGAGACGACGGCGCGCAGTTCGTCGGAGTCGCCGCGCACGAGCGGGCGTTCGCCGTTGCGGAATTTCTCGGCGTAGCTGAACGCGCCGTCGGCGAGTTGGGGGTAGCGCGTGCGCGCGAGTTCGAGCGAGTCGCGCACGATTTCCGCGAGGTCGATGAGAGGTTCGTGCTTGCGCTTGACGCGCCCGCCGCCGCCGCTCTGCCCGGCGCGCAACACCTGTTCGACGGTGTGGAGCAGGCGGTCGCTGTCGGCCAGCATGACGGAATAGAATTCGCGCCGCTGGAGTTCGTCCACGTCGCGCGTCTGCAAGGTTTCGAGATAGAGGCGGATCGAGGCGATGGGCGTTTTGAGTTCGTGCGTGACGGCGTTGATGAAGGCGTCGTGCTGTTCGTTGCGCCGGATTTCGCGGACGAGGAACGTGGTGTTCAAGACGAGACCGGCGATGATGACGCTGAAGAAGATGATGCCGAGCACGAGCATCGCCACCTCGCGCCAGTTCAACAAAATCCAGCCGACGTTCAAGGCGACGGCCAGCGCGACCAGACACGAGCCGAGCGTGATGAAGAAAGCGGTGGATTTACGGCGGCGACCGGAAAGGCGCATGCGTGCATTGTAAGGAAGCGCGGAGCAAATGAGAAAGGGAAAAGGGGCAAAGGGGGAAGGGGTAAAGGGGAAAGGGTAAAGGGGAAGGGGGAAGGGGGAAGGGGGAAGGGGGAAGGGTTGAAAGCGAGTGTCGCACGATAAGCGCGCCTTCTTGCTTCTACCTTTCCCCTTTCCCCCTTCCCCTTTTCCCGTTGCTTTATCAGGCGGCTTGCGAGAGCGCGTCGGCGTCGTCCTCGCCGCCTCCGGCTTCCGTCTGGCGGGGGAGGTGTTTGATGTCGTGGGCGAGGCCGAGCATTTGGAGGGCGCGGATGCCGTACCAGTTCATGTCGACTTCGTACCAGTGATAGCCGTGGCGCGCGGCGCGCGGGTGGGCGTGGTGGTTGTTGTGCCAGCCTTCGCCGAAGGTCAGCAGCGCGATGATCCAGTTGTTGGTCGAGTCGTCTTCCACCTTGTAACGCTTCGTGCCCCAGAGGTGCGTGGCCGAGTTGACGAGCCAAGTCGCGTGGAGGCCGACCGTGGTGCGCAGGAACATGCCCCAGAAGAAGACCGACCAGCCGCCGAAGACCAGGAGCAGCACGCCGAGCGCGACGACGGGCACGAAGAACCACTTCGAGAGCCAGACGTGAACGGGGTCTTTCAACAAGTCGGGCACGTAGCGGCGGAGCGTCGCTTCGTCATGCTGTTGCGCCGTGCCGGTGAGAATCCAGCCCATGTGCGCCCACCAGGTGCCGTCGCGGGGCGAGTGCGGATCGCCGGGTTGCTCCGTGTGCGCGTGGTGGATGCGGTGCGTGGCGACCCACTGGATGGGGCCGCTCTCCAGCGTGAGCGTGGAGCAGACGGTCAGCACATACTCGACCCACTTCGGCGTCTTATAGCCGCGGTGCGTGAGCAGGCGGTGGTAGCCCATGCCGATGCCGAGGCTGCCGGAAATCCACCACAACGCGAGCGAGACGAAGAGAGCCGTCCACGAAAACATGAACAGCGCGGCGACCGCCCCGACGTGGAAGATGATCATCGTGATGGTCGTCGACCAGTTGATTTTTCCGTTGCGCTGTTCGCTGATTTGCTCCGCGCTCATTCCCTGTGCTGCCATATTGTTCCACTCTCCCCTCAAGCGGGTAATCTCGGTAAAGGCTGTCTTCCGGCCTGTGTTTGATGTTCGGGGGCGAGGGTTATCGTAACAGGCGGGGCACGCGGCGAATGTAAAAGTTATGTAAAAGCAGGACGGCGCGATTATTTGCTTGGCAAACTTGCGGCCGGGGTTATACTCTTGGCCGCTTTTTCGGCCACGCGAACGGCGAGAGGAGTGATGAATTGATCAGAACGGTGTGCCTCAACACGCAGACGAAGGCTTTTATGAACGACTGCGTCGCGGCCGACATCAGCGATTTGCGCGTTGAGTCGCAGAACATCATCTGGGCGGACGTGGCCGACCCGACCAGCAGCGACTTCGAGGAGTTGGCCGAAGAGTTCGGCTTCCACCATCTCTCGATTGAAGACTGCCGCAACGAGCACCAGCGGCCGAAGATCGAAGAGTATGCGGGCTACTACTTCATCGTGCTCTACGAGGCCGAACTCGCCGGGGCGAACGACCGGCTCGAACTGCGCGAGTTGAACATCTTCCTCGGCAAGAACTACCTCGTCACCGTCCACAGCCGCCCCATCCGCGCCATCGACACGGCCTCGCGCATCTGGCACGAGTGGACGGATCGCGCCGAATACGGTTCCGGCGTGCTCGCCTACATCCTGATCGACGCCATCGTGGACGACTACCTGCCGCTCCTGGACGTGGTGAGCGACCGCATGGACGATCTCGAAGACTCGATCTTCGGCGAATTTCGCCCCGAAGCCATCGAAGAGATTTTCGCCATCAAGAAGAAGCTGCTCTACCTGCGCCGCTCGATCACGCCGCTCCGAGACGTGTTCAACGTCCTGCTCAGGCGCGAGCAGCCCATCTTCCCGCGCGAGACGCACGTCTACTTTCAGGACGTGTTCGACCACCTCATCCGCGTCTCCGACACGATTGATAATCTGCGCGACATGCTCAGTTCGACGATGGACGCTTACCTCTCCGTCTCCGGCAACCGCATGAATCAGGTCATGAAGCGGCTCACTTCGATCTCGACGATCCTCATGTCCGTCACGCTCGTCGCCGGAATCTACGGCATGAATTTCGACTACATGCCCGAACTCCAGTGGCGTTACGGCTACGTCTTCGCGTTGCTCTCGATGATCGGCGTCGGTCTCGGCCTCTACGTGTTCCTGAAAAAGGTGAAATGGCTATGACTCTCGGATACCCGCTGCGCGACCGTCACAAAAAAAGGAAGAAAGGCGAAACGGCGCAACTCGCCGCCCAACTCGCCCCGCTCGAAGAACAGGACACGCGCGCCGCGCGCCGCCAGGGCGCGGGTCAAAACGGCGGCCGCCTGATCCAAGAGCACGGCGCGCTCATCGTCGATACGGACGGTTTGAATCTGCCGAGAGAGTTGACCGAATCGGGCGACGCGGGAGCATTGTGGAAGATCGAGCCGGTGGTGCTCGTGATCGTGGGCGCGATGCTCGTCTTCGTCGCTTTCATCGCGTGGAAAATCTCGGAGATGCCGTTGAAATAAACGCGCACGATAAGTTGGGACAGCGAAACGCGGCATGAAAGACAAGTTGCTTTCATGCCGCGTTTCGCTGTCCGACGTTATCGT
>DASQNL010000340.1:0-1965 GCA_035644995.1 Pyrinomonadaceae bacterium
GCCCGCGCTCCCGCGTCGCGTCGCAGACATCATCGAAGGGACGTTCCAGCCCGCCTTCCTCGCGCAACTCGTCTCGTCGCAACTCGACGTGGATCGCATGGACTATCTCTTGCGCGACTCTTTGATGACCGGCGCGAAGTACGGCATCTACGATCTCGAATGGATCATCAACGCGCTCGCCGTGGACGAGGAGAACGACCGCATCTACGTCGCCGCGCGCGGCCTCTACGCCGTCGAGGAATATTTGCAGGCGCGTTATTACATGTTCCGGCAGGTCTATTTCCACCGCACGCTGCGTTCGGCGGAGGCCGTCCTGCGCTCGGTGCTGAGGCGCGCTCTCGAACTCGTCGCGGCGGGCGAAGAAGTGTGGTGCGCGCCCGGCACGGCCTTCGAGAAAGTGCTCCGCCGCCAGACGCTCTCGCTCGAAGACCACCTTGAGATGGACGACTCCGACGTGCTCTTTCACCTCAAACAATGGCGGCGCGCGAAAGACACGATCTTAAATGATCTCAGCCGCCGCTTCGTCGGTCGCCGCCTCTTCAAAGCGATTGATCTCGACATGCCCGCCGGAGAACGCGCGCAGTTTCTCAACGAAGCGCGCGCCCGTGTCGCGCGTGCGGGCTTCGAGCCGCGCTTCTACTTCATCGAAGACCACGCGGGCGACGTGCCCTACTACAACTTCTACACGGCGGAGGGCGCGGAACCCAAAGCGCGCATCTACGTCGAAGACGGCTACGCCCGCCCGCAGATACGCGAGATCAGCGAAGTCAGCGGCGCGGTCAGAGGCTTGCGACGCTACCAACTCGACCGCGTCTGCTTCCCGCCCGAAGTCAAAGAAGAAATCTACGCCCTCTACCACGCCGCCACACCCACCCCGACACGCGAGGTCGAAGTCGGCGACTAAAAACCTTCACCGCAGAGACGCAGAGAGGAGCGCAGAGTTAGCGCAGAGAGGGTTGAATACTTTCCTCTGCGGTTCTCTGCGGCTTTGCTCTCGCGTCTCTGCGGTGAGTGCTTTTCTTCTTAAATCTTTATTTGATCGCTTTAATGCTCGCCGGTTTGGCAAACAGGGTGTCGGGGATGGCGGCGTTGAACTCGACCGAGTCGTAGTTGATGCGGCTCGATTGCACGCCCGCGCGGAAGTGGTCGATGACGAAGGGCACGGTCAGTCCGGCAATAACTTGATAACTGGCGTAGCGATCCTCTTCCATCACTTCCTCGCCGTCGGCGTTCTTCCGCTTGTAAAAAGTTTTGGCGGGCAGCCCATCCTTCGCGCCCAACTCGTAGTCAACCGTGAAGCCGTCGGGGTAAGTCAGCCGCACGGCCTCGTTGCGTTTGGCGAGTCCGGCCTCGCGGCGTCCGAGGTAGGTGAGCCGCGCGCCTTCCTTGCGCCACCAGCCGCGCAGCAAGTTGTCCGTACTCGTGCGCATCGCGAGGCGGAAGTCTTCCAACTGTTCGGTCTTCATGTCCACGAGCGTCTGCGTCGAACTCTCGTAGAGCCAGCCGCCGCCCGCCGCGTTGGTCTGGATGTTGCGCCCGCGCGCGCCGCGAAACTCCGTGCGCTCACGGTCAGGGAAGACGAGGTAGTCAATAAAGGACTGCGGCAAGAGCGAGATGCCCTTGTCGAACGGCGTGTAGTAGCCGCGCCCGATGATCGTGCGGACGGCGAGGAACGTGCTCCCGCCCTGCGCTTCAATTGCGCGCCTCACGATCTGCTCGGCCTTCTCGTCGTTCGCCATTGGCTGCTGCGGCGTCGTCGTCGCTGTGGCCGTCACGTCAACCTTAGGCGGCGCATTGCCCTGAGTCGTCTGCGAGAAACTCTCCACGCACGCCGCGCACAGCAAAACAAGCGGCAACACGAACCGCACCGTTTTTTGAAATGAAGATGGATTCATAAACTCTAACAACTCTTTCTCTGTGCCCCCTCCGTGTCCTCTGTGTCTCTGTGGTGAATGCTTAATAAAG
>DASQNL010000341.1:0-10637 GCA_035644995.1 Pyrinomonadaceae bacterium
CCCAACCTGTCAGACCGTAAACTGTCCGGCTTCGAGCAACTCCTTGAGGTAGGCGAGGAAGCGTTCGGCGTCCGCGCCGTCGATGATGCGGTGGTCGAAGGAGAGGGCGAAGTAGGCCATGTGGCGGATGGCGATGAAGTCGTCGCCTTCGGGCGTGGTCAGCACCTTCGCGCGTTTTTCAATCGTGCCGATGCCGAGAATGGCGACCTGCGGCTGGTTGATGATGGGCGTGCCGAAGAGGCCGCCGAAGACGCCGGGGTTCGTAACGGTGAACGTGCCGCCGGCCACCTCGTCGGGCTTGAGTTGCTTGTTGCGCGCGCGGTCGGCCAGATCGTTCGCGGCGCGGGCGAGGCCGGAGATGGACAGGTCGTCGGCGCGTTTGATGACGGGGACGATCAAGCCCCAATCGAGCGCGACGGCCATGCCGAGATTGATGTCCTGTTTGTAGATGATCTGATCGCCGGAGACCTGCGAGTTGAAGATAGGAAACTTGCGCAGCGCGTTCGTGATGGCCTGGAAGATGAACGGCATGTAGGTCAGCTTCGTGCCCGTGCGCGCGAGGAATTCGGCCTTGTGGCGGTCGCGCAATTTGGCGATGCGCGTCATGTCGATCTCGTACACGGTGGCGACGTGCGCCGAAGTGTTCTGCGACATGATCATGTGCTCGGCGATCTTCTTGCGCATCAAGGTCATCGGCTCGACGCGGTCGCCCACGCCGGGCTGAACGTGCGGGGCTTGCACGGGCGGCGTCTGCGCGGCAGGTTGGGGCGCGCTTCCGGCGGCGGCGGCAGGCTGCTGCTGCTGCGGTTGCGGCGCGGCGGCGGCGGGCGCGCCCGATTCGATGAAGCTGAGGATGTCGTTTTTCGTGACACGGCCGCTCATCCCCGTGCCTTCGAGTTGCGTGATGTCTATGTTGTGTTCGCGCGCGATGTTGCGCACGAGCGGGCTGGACTTCGTGCGGCGCAAATCCTCGATTGACTGCGCGCCGCCGTTCGCGCCCGTCGCGGCGTCAACCGGCTGCGCCTCGCCGTTACCGCCTCCCGCGCCTCCGGCGGGCGCAAGCGACTGCCCTTCGGCCTTCGCGCCCGGACGCTGGTCGTCGTAGCTCCGGCCGGCGACCTCTGCGGTCTGCGGCGTCTGAGATGTCGCCGGAGACGGCCACGACGACGGGGCTGCGGTCTGTGATGCGGCGGCGGCGGCGGGCTGCGGCGCGACGGGCGCGGGCGGAGGGTCGGAGGCGGCGGCGGCCTGCGCGGCGGGCGCGGTCTGCGTCGCCTGCGCGCTCGCGTCGGGCGCGGCGGCCGTTTCGCCCTCCGCGCCGATGATCGCGACGACCTTGTTCACTTCGACCGTCTCGCCCTCTTTGAACTTGATCTCGGTGAGCGTCCCGGCGGCGGGGCTGGGAATCTCCGCGTCAACCTTGTCGGTCGAAATCTCGAACAGCGGCTCGTCGCGCTCGACGCGCTCGCCCACCTGCTTCATCCAGCGGGTGATCGTCCCCTCCGCGATGGACTCGCCCATCTGCGGCATCACAACTTCTGTGCTCATATCTTCTCCCTAATGACAATAAGACAGTGACGAGTGACAAGTGACGGGTGACGGGTGACAAGTCGAAAGACAGGAATGCCGCTTAAACTTGTCACCCGTCACCCGTCACCTGTCACTGCTCTCGGCGGTCGTCGGATCAATCACCGTCCTGATCTCGGAAATGCGGTTCGCGGGAAACCCGCCCTGCGCCGCGTGCTCGCGCACCGCCGCCTCGTTCGGCGCGATGTAGACGCAATAGATTTTGTCGTCCGTAACGTAACTCTGCACCCACTGAATCTGCGTCCCCATGTGCCCCAGAACGGCGCAGGATTTTTGCGACATGGCCTGCAATGCGTCCTTGGACAACGTTCCCGCCTCCGGCACTTCGCGCTCGATAACATACTTTGGCATGGAATTGCTCCTTTCAGTCGCAAAAGCTGTTAGCTGTTAGCCGGAAAGTTTTTGTTTTTAGCTGAAAGCCGACAGCTAATCGCTAACAGCTTTTCTCAATACGCGGCCAGCTTGCGCGCCGCCTCCAACACGTCTTTGATCTGCGGCAAGTGATACTCTTCGAGCGGCGGCGAATAAGGCACGGGCGTATCAATCGCCCCGATGCGCACCACGGGCGCGTCCAGCCACTCGAAAGCCTCTTCGGCAATCGTCGCCGCGATCTCGCCGCCAATGCCGCCCGTGCGCGCCGCCTCGTGCAGGATCAAAACCCGGTTCGTTTTCTTGACGGACGCGAGAATGGCTTCCTTGTCGAGCGGCGCGAGCGTGCGCAGGTCGATCACCTCAACGTCCAGCCCCTCTCGCTCCAACTCCGTGGCCGCGTCGAGCGCATTCAACACCTGCGCGCCGAAGGTGATGATGGAGAGGTCGCGCCCGGCGCGCGCCGTGCGCGCTTTGCCGATCTCGACGATGTAGTCGTCCTCCGGCAACTCTTCGCGCAGGCGCGGCAGGCGATAGAGTTTCTTGTGCTCGAAGTAGAGCACGGGGTCGGGGTCGCGGATGGCCGCTTTGATCAAGCCTTTCGCGTCGTAGGCGGTGGAAGGCTCGACGATCTTCAAGCCCGCCGTGTTTAGGAAGAACGCCTCGGCGTTGACCGAATGGAACGGCCCCGAATGGACGCCCGCGCCGCACGGCCCGCGAAACACCGTCGGCAAGGCCGCACCCCAACGATAGCGGCACTTCGCCGCGTAGTTCGTCAGCATGTCGAAGCCGGGCGAGATGAAGTCTATGAACTGAAACTCGGCGACGGGGCGCATCCCCATCAGAGCCGCGCCGCAGGCCGCGCCCACAATCGCCGCCTCCGAGATGGGCGTGTCGATCACGCGCCCTTCGCCGAACTCGTCGAGCAGGCCGTCCGTCACCTTGAACGCGCCGCCGTAGGCTCCCACGTCCTCGCCGATGACGAACACGGTCGGGTCGCGCTCCATCTCTTCCCAGATGCCCTGCCGGATGGCCTCGACGAAGGTTGCCACGCCGCCGCGCGCCGGGCGGTTCGATTTGTGCTCTTTTTTAACTGCCGTTGACATGTCTTAGTTGTTGGCTCGCTGGCCGTCCATGAAATTTTGCAACCCGCGCACGACTCACGGCTTGATGCTGATCGTCGCCGCGCTCTGCTCTAAAACTTCCCTGTGCTTTTCGTATTCGGCGACGGTCGAATTGAAATTGAAGATCACCACCTTGTCGCCGAACGGCGCGAAGTACATCTCGTTATGAACGTCCGTATCTATCGCCGCGGCTTTCAACGACAGGTGAATCCACACTACCCCGTTCACGGTCACGCGCTCGCGCCGCAGCCATTTGAGGCGCGGGAGGCTCCGTTCGAGCATGGACTCCATGGCTTTCTGAAATTCGTCCAACTGCTCCGGGGCGACGCGCCCCGCGGCTAGCCCGGCCGCGACGGACACGTTCTTCCGTTCGTTACTGTAGACGACATCGGGCGCATACGCCTCGCCCTTGCGCCCGAACTTCAAAGCGATGTCCTCTTTCGACATCGGCTTGAACCCGGCGGGCGGCACGAAACTGACGCGCCCCTCCGCGAGCCGCACCGGCTCTTGCGCCTGCGCGACCGCGCCGGACAGGGCGGCCATTAAGACAAAAGCGATGACGAGGTTCGGCCGTCTCATAACTTCAATTGCTTCCGAAAACTTTCGGGCGGAACGCGGGCGCGACGATTGAGTTATCGAAGACGCCGTAAGCGGCCTTCTCAGCCTCCGGCATCGGCGACTCTTCCGCCCACGCCACGTCTTCGTCAATCTCGCGCTGCACGCCCGCGACGATCTCGTCGAGTTGCTCTTGCGTCGCAAACCCTTGCGTCAGCAAGTGGCGCGTGAAGCGATCCACGGGATCGCGCTTCTCCCACATTTCGAGTTCTTCCGCAGAGATGTAACGCTGGTCGTCGTGCTCGGCGTGTCCTTTGCGGCGGTAGGTCTTGGCCTCGATCAGAACCGCGCCGCCCCCGCCGCGCGCGTAATCCGCGGCGCGCTTCGTCACTTCGTAACAGGCGATGATGTCGTTGCCGTCGACGATGTGGCCGGGGATGCCGTAGCCCGCGGCTTTGTCGGCGAGGTTCTCGACGGCCGTCTGCAAGCGGGTGGGCGTCGAATAGGCATACCAGTTGTGCTCGGCGATGATGATGACGGGCAGGCGTTGCACGGCGGCGAAGTTCAGCCCCTCGTGGAACGCGCCCGTGCTCATGCCACCGTCGCCGATGTAGGCCAGCGCGACGAGGTCTTTGCCCTGCATGCGCGCGCCGAGGGCGATGCCGGTCATCACCGGGATCATGTCGCCGAGGTGCGAGATGGGGCCGATGAAACCCTTCTCCATGTTGCCGAAGTGGATGTTGAGGTCGCGCCCTTCCGAAGGCCCCCAGGCCTTCGCCATGTACTGCGCGAAAATCTCGCGCGGCCGGATGCCCTTCACCAGCACCGCGCCGAGATCGCGGATGAGCGGCGCGATGAAGTCGCGCGGCTCCAACGCGTAACACGTCCCGACCGCCGTCGCCTCCTGACCCAGAGAGCGAAACACCCCGCCGACCACTTTCGTCTGCCGGTACAAATTCACCAGCCGCTCCTCGACGAGCCGCGTCAGCAACAGGTAGCGATACAACTCCAACAACTGCCCGGCCTTGAGCGTCGTCTCCGTCGTGCAGATCAACTCGCCGTCCGCCGTGGTCGTCGCCGCCGTGGCGGTGGCGGCAACGTCCTTCGCGCCGTCGCCGTTCGCCGCGTCCTTCTTACCCTTCGCCGCGCCCTGCTTCGGCGCGCCTTTACGCTTCGTCTCTGTCTTCATAAAAGATTGTCAGTGGTCGGTTGTCCGTGGTCAGTTGTTTTCGTGTCGCTTAACTTGAGAGCCTCGTCTTTAGCCTGTCGCTCGTGAGCCACAAGCAACGGACAACTGACGACGGACAACTGACGGTTTTAAAAATGAATCGTCAATCCGTGAATACCTTCGGCGGCCTCCATCATGGCTTCGGAGACGGTGGGGTGCGCGAAGATGGTGCGTCCGAGTTCTTCGGCCGTGGATTCGAGTTGGAGCGCGACGCCCGCCTCCGCGATCAGTTCCGTCGCGTGCGCGCCGATGATGTGGACGCCGAGGAGTTCGTCGTATTTCGTCTCGCTGACGATCTTGATGAAGCCCTCTTCCTCACCGAGAATGCGCGCCTTGCCGGAGGCCGAGAACGGGAACTTGGCGACGCGCACGTCGTAGCCCTCCTTCTTCGCCGCCACTTCCGTCAAGCCCACCGAAGCGACTTCCGGGTCGCAGTAAGTGCACGAAGGGACGTGGCGCATATTGATCGGCTGCGGTTTTTGTCCCGCGATCTGTTCCACGACGAGGATGCCCTCTTTCGACGCGAGGTGCGCCAGCCACGGCGTCGGGATCACGTCGCCGATGGCGTAGACGCCCGGTTCGCCCGTGCGGCAGAACTCGTCCACCTGCACGTTGCCGCGCTCCACCTTGATCTTCGTGCCTTCGAGTCCGAGTCCTTGCAGATACGGCATGCGCCCGACGGCGACGAGGAACATCTCCGCTTCGAGCCGCACCTCCGCGCCCTTCGCATCCTTGCCCGTGACGACGACGCCCGCGTCCGTCTTCTCCATCTTTTCCAGGCGCGTGCCGAGTTGCTGCTTGATGCCGCGTTTGCGAAACGACTTCTCCAGTTCGACCGACACTTCCTCGTCTTCCATCGGCAACAGGTGCGGCATCAGTTCGACGATGGTGGTCTCCGTCCCGAAGCGCGAATACACGCTCGCGAACTCGACGCCGACCGCGCCCGCGCCCATCACGATCAGAGACTTCGGCACTTCCTTGAGTTCCAGGATGTGGTCGCTGTTGACGACGCGCACGCCGTCCGTCTCGAACCCCGGAATGGGGCGCACGACCGACCCCGTGGCGATAATGATGTTCTTCGTCTCGATGGTCTGCGTCTGCCCGTCGGCCATCGTCACCTCGACCTTGCCCGGAAGCTGTAGTTTGCCCGTGCCGTTGAAGACCGTCACCTTGTTCTTCTTCATCAGGTAGGAGACGCCCGCCGAGTTCTTCGCCACGATCTTGTCCTTGCGCTTCTGCACGGCGTCGAAGGCGAGGCGCACTTCCGAGACCTCGACGCCGTGGTCTGAGAGGTGCTGCGCGAGTTCGTAGTTGTGCGCCGACATCAAGAGAGCCTTCGTCGGGATGCACCCGCGCAAGCCGCAAGTGCCGCCGAGCCGCTTGTCCCGTTCCACGAGGGCAACTTTCAAGCCCAGTTGCGCGCCGCGAATAGCGGCCACGTAACCGCCGGGGCCTGCGCCGATAATCGTCACGTCGAATTGTTCTGTCGCCAAAACCTTAGTCCTCTCCCTGTCGGAGACCGGACGCAAACGCCTCTCACGCGCCCGCCCGTGCCCCGGAATAGATACTTAATTTGATGGGTTGCTCTCGCAAACGGGGATTATAATGCCTCCCGTCTTTTTCATCCAGCGACGGGAGAAACCAATCAACCCATGCAACACTCCGCAGGCTTCCTTCAACTCGCCCAGGACGCCAAAACCCGCATCCGCGAACTCAACGTCGCGGAGGCGCGCCGCCGCCTCGACGCGAACCCCCACGCACGCCTCATCGACGTGCGCGAAGACCACGAATGGCACGCCGGCCGCGCCGCCGGAGCAACACACATGGGGCGCGGCATCATCGAACGCGACATCGAACACACGATCCCCGACAAACAAGCCGAACTCATCCTCTACTGCGGCGGCGGCTACCGCTCCGCCCTGGCCTGCGACAACCTTCAACGCCTCGGCTACCGAAACGTCTACTCGATGGACGGCGGCTGGAAGGCTTGGAAGGAATCGGGCGCGCCGGTCGAAGAAGGCGCATGAAATTCGGCGACGTGTGCGACGGGCGGCAGGCGCGGACGCTCATCGCCCCCGACGCTTCGCGTGGACGAGGAAAGCCTTCTGCCCGGACGCCGCCACTTCAAAGCGCGGCTCCACCTCGTAGCCGCGCTCGGCCAGCAGACGCAACAGCGGATGCTCCGGGTTCCAGTACGTATCACGGAAAGCCACCCAGAAGTAGTGTTCCTCACGCATCACCGCCGAAGCATCCACGGCGGCCACTTCGTCGAACCCGCGCGGGAGGAAAAACGCACGGTCTTCCGGCAGGCCGGGCAGGTTCTTGACGGCGGCGACGCGGAATCGCCCGTCGCCCGTCGAACTCAACCCGTACCACAGGTGATAGGCGACGAGGTCTTCCGCGGCGTAGACGCGAACCTCTCCCTCCGCGGCGTTTGCGTCTGCCTCGACCACCTTCCGCGCGAGCGTCTCCCAGGCGCACCACACGGGCGGCGCGCTCCGTCGCATTAACCAGAGCATCGCGGCGAGCGTCAACCAGCAGGCGAGCAGGAGTTTGAGCGTGATTGAGAGCCACACCGGTCGCCGCAGCGAGACGAGCGCGACGGACGCCAGCAGCAGGTAGGCGGGCGCAACGATGATCAAGTGGCGCGTGCCCCAGATTGACTGCGGCAGCGCGCGCGCCAGCACGAACGCGACGACGACGGGGGCGAGCGAAAAAAACAGCAGGAAAGTTAAACCTGATCCCGTGCCCGCCTCGTCCCCCATCGCACGCACGCCCACGTCGCCCGTCGTCGTCGCCGCCGCTTCTTCTCGCGCCGTCTCGTCTTCCGACGGCTCTGCCCCCGCGAGGCGTCGCCGCTTCACGGCACGCCAGCAGAGCGCGACGAGCGGCGGGACGAACAGCGCGACCGTCAGCCACACGTCCACGCGCAGCACCAACGGCTCATAAGTGTTCCGTCGAAAGCGAAACGGTTCGTGCAGCAAGAGGAAGGGATGGAAGATGTCCGCCAGACGCGGCCGCGTCTGCCAACCGATGTTCTGTGCCAGAAGTTCTTCCCCGGCTCCCGCCGCGCGCCACACCAACCACATCCACGGGCTGAAACACACCGCCAGCGCGACGAGCGACACGACGAACACCTTCAAACGCTCCCTCCGCCGGATAACTACAAAGAGACCTTCCAGCCCGACCAACAGCCACCCGAAATAATGCGTGTACACCAACAGCAAATTCACGGCGAACAGCGCGAGCGCACCCCCGCGCCCTCTCGCCTCCGCATCGGAAAAACGCGCAAAGAGCCACAACGAACAGGCCGCGAACAGCAGCAACAGGCTGTACATACGCAACCCCTGCGCGTGCTGGATCAAATAACCGTTGACCGCCACCAGCAGCAGCAGCGCGACGCGCACCGCGCCGCCCCCGATACCCAACTCTCTGCACAGCAGCAGCAGAGGCACGACCGCCGCCGCCTGCGTCAACAACGGAAACAAACGCAGCCACCACACGGACTCGCCGCCCCCCACAATCGCCATCCACACCTTGAGCAGCAAATAAAACAGCGGCGGGTGAATCAGATCGAGCGCGACGAACTCCAACAACCCGCCCCACCCATGCCGCGCCGCATGCACACTAAACACCTCGTCAAACCACAGACACGAAGCATCTAGCCGCCACACCCGCACGCCCAACAACAACGCGACGAGCAACGCACACATCACCACCTCACGCCGACCGGGCGCACGCCTCCCCATCCTTCCCTCTCCCGACATCTCACGCTTCACCGGCATCATATTCACGGCACGCATCATAAACGCTGCCCCGACCGCGCGTCGAGCATCAACCTCAACGCACACCCGCCTCTCGCCACCGGCAACCTCCAACGCCCCGGCCACCTCAACGTCTACTCCATAGGCGGCGGCCGGCAAGCCCGGCAAGACTCCGGCGCACCGACGCAAGCGGAATAAAACTTCTTCCCAAACTATCGCCGCTATGCAATATTCGTCTTGCCCTGAGAAGCGGAGGATTAGCCTATGACCGGCTGGCGCGCTTGGTGGGATTCCCTCACGCCTGACAGCAGAAACTTCATCGTCAGCACCGCCTCCGGCGTCGCCCTCTTTTTCATTGGGGGCATTTTATACGTCTGTCGCAAATCAATTGTCGCTCTCGGTCGTCGTATCTTTGCGGTCGAGGCTCCGACATTGCCGCCGATAGTAATCGAAGTCAACACGCCGCCCGCACCGCCTCTACTCGAAGCCCGTGAAACCGCGAAAGCAGTAACTCCCGCGCTTTCTCCGCAAATTCCGCGTCCGCCTTTCGTGGGCTTCGTGGCGCGGCGCGACGTGGAGGGACGAGACATAGTGGAGCATCTGACGGAAGAACTTGCGCCGGGGCGGAATCAGTTGGTTACGTTGTCAGGGGCAGGCGGCGTGGGCAAAACGACGCTCGCGGCGGAGGCGGCGCGTGCGCTGGATGAAATGTTCGCGGGTCGCATCGTTTGGAGCGATGCCTACGCGCGCTCCGGCTACGCGCTTGCGACGCTACTTGACGACGTGGCGACGCAATTAAGACAACCTGAAATACGCACTCTCTCGCCAGGCGCGAAGGAGGCGGCGGTACGTGCGCTCGTGTCAGCCCCGCCCAGCCTGATCGTGTTGGACAACTACGAGACGATTACGCCCGGTGAGAAGCTGCGCATCAAGACGTGGTTCGAGACGGCTCAGTGTGCGGCCTTGATCACTTCACGCCCGAAGATTGAGAAGACGTGCAACATCACGATTGCGGCCATGCACCGCGACGAGGCGCAAGAGTTTTTGCGGAAATTGATTGCGCAGACACAGGCGGCTCAGATGTTCTCCGCCGAAATTCGCGAGCGCATCTACGAGACGGCGGAAGCCAACCCGTTTCTCATGGAATGGATCGTGGCGCAGATTGACGCGGCGCAAGAACCGCGCACAGTGCTTGAAGAGTTGGCGCAAGGCGAAGGCGAAGCCACCCAACGCGTTTTTGACCGCTCATACAACCTCCCGCAATTAGGCGACGATGGGCGCGCGACCTTGCTCGCGCTCTCGCTGTTCGTGCCGAACGCTTCACGCACCGCGCTGGCAGAGGTAGCGGGATTTGGCGACGACAGCAGGCGCGTCAATGAAGCGATCAAGAATCTTTACGCACTGTGGCTGGTCAAAGGAGTTGAGGAAAACAGGCGTTTCACTATCGAGGGCTTGACCCGAAGTTTAACCAATTCGCGACTATCAAAAGAGGCACCCGCGGACGAGTTCCGGCAGCGATTCGTCGCCCACTTCCTCCATTATGCGGAGGCTCACGCAAAGACGACTCCCGAAGATTTCGCCGCGCTCGAAGCGGAGAAAGACAACGTCCTGAGCGCGATGGACGTTGCCTTTAATATGGAGGATTGGTTGAGTGTGATGCGGCTAATGAATGCAATAAATTCGGATGGCGTTAATGGATTATTAACGATGCACGGGTATTGGGACGAAGCGATACGACGCGGCGAGCAGGCGCTTAAGGCAGCGCGTAATCTATCGAACGAATTAGCTATCGCACGTTTTACGCATGATATGGCGATTATCTTCCAACGTCGTGGTGAGATGGAAGAAGCGCGGCGGCTCTACAACGAGAGTCTGGACATTGCGAAGAGGCTTGGCGACCAGAGCGGCATCGCCATCTCGCTAGGGCAGTTGGGAGCGCTAGCAGCGCAGGAGGGTGACGAAACAGAGGCGGTGAGGTTGCTGCGGGAGGCTCTAAGCATCTTTGAGAGA
>DASQNL010000342.1:0-9537 GCA_035644995.1 Pyrinomonadaceae bacterium
AGTTTCCCGCTAACAAATTCCTATTCTAGAATTTACGGTGCTAACCAATAAATAGAAATCCTACTTTGGAAATAATGATTTGTGTAATTAGAGCAAACTAGTTACTACAATTTTTACTACAGTGGTTTTCAGGAGGGAAATTGAGTGACTCTAAGTTGTTGATTTTATTGGAGGCGGCGATCGGAATCGAACCGATGAATAAAGCTTTTGCAGAGCTCTGCCTTACCACTTGGCTACGCCGCCGCGAGAGAAGGTGAAGGGCGAAAGGCGAAAGGTGAAAGTTAATCTTTCGCCTTTCGCCTTTCTACTCGCTACTTGAAGTGTTGGAGCGGGAGACGAGATTTGAACTCGCGACTTCGACCTTGGCAAGGTCGCACTCTACCACTGAGTTACTCCCGCTCAGCGAAAAGAGATTTTACCGATTCGTCCACGCTTGTCAAGCGAAGCCCCCGACGAAATTTGACAAGGCCGCCCGCGCGCGGTTAATTTTTCCACGTCAACGCCATACTCCTTTAGTAAATTCAGCTTCGTTACCGGTCAACCGAACTGCAAATGATTCGCCACGCGCGGGCGCGTCGCTCGCGCCCGGGCAGAAGAAAGGTTTTTGCTTATGTCTTCGAGAGTTTCTTTATCCTCATGGCTCGGGCGCGCGGGCGTGTCGCTGTGCGCGCTGTTGCTGCTGCTGGTGTGCGGGGCGGCCGGTCAGGGTTACCGGAAGCCGCCGCAGGCGGTGCTCGACGTGCTGAACTCGCCCGTCACGCCCTCGGTCTCGATCAGCCCGGCGCGCGATCAGATGTTGCTGGCGACGGGCGTGCGCTACCCGCCCATCAGCGACCTGGCGCAGCCGATGCTCCGGCTCGCCGGTTATCGCATCAACCCGAACACGAACGGGCGGCATCTCGCGCCTTATTTCGTCGCGCTCTCTTTGAAGCGCATCGCGGATGGGGCGGAGACGAAAGTTGCATTGCCGCCGGGCGCGCAGATAGGCTCGCCGCAGTGGAGTCCCGACGGGAAGCGTTTTGCGTTCACGAACACGGTGGCGAACGGGATCGAGTTGTGGACGGGCGACGCCGGTTCCGGGCGCGTGACGAAGATCAAGGGCGTGATGGTCAACGCGGCCTACGGCGACGCGCTCCAGTGGATGCCGGACAGCCGCACGCTCCTCGCGCAACTCATCCCGGCCGCGCGCGCCAAGCTCACGCCCGCGTCGAACGTGCCGCGCGAGCCGAACATCCAGGAGAGTTCGGGGCGAGCCGGCCCGGTGCGCACGTATCAGGATTTGCTCCGGACGCCTTACGACGAGGAATTGTTCGACTATTACGCGACGGCGCAACTCGCGCTCGTCGATACGCAGGAGGGCGGGCGCGTGACGAATCTCGGCCAGCCCGCCATCTACAACACGGCCGCGCCCGCGCCCGACGGCCAGCACTTGCTCATCTCGCGCATCAAACGCCCTTACTCGTTCCTCCACCCGGCCAACGATTTCCCGCAAGAGGTCGAGGTGTGGGACACGCGCGGCAAGTTGCTCCACAAACTGGCGAGCATGCCCTTGCAGGATCAAGTGCCGATTGAGGGCGTGCCGACGGGGCCGCGCGCGCACTCGTGGCGTCCGACCGAACCGGCGACGCTCATCTGGGTCGAGGCCTTGGACGAAGGCGACCCGAAGAAGAAAGTGGCGCACCGCGACCGCGTGTTGATGTTGAAAGCCCCGTTCACGGGCGCGCCCGTCGAGTTGATGAAGCTCGAAGACCGCTACGCCGGCATGCAGTGGTTCGAGCGCGGCGGACTCGCCTTCGCCAACGACTACAACCGCGACACGCGCCGCGTCCGCACGCAACTCGTCAACGTTGACGCGGCGAATGTCGCGCCGCGCGTCGTCTGGCATCGCAACGTGCAGGATCGCTACAACGATCCGGGCGCGCCCGTGACGCGCGTGCTGCCGAACGGCCACCGCGCGATTATGCAAAGCTGCCGCGACACCGCCGTGAGCGACACCTGCGAGGAAATATTTCTCAACGGCACGGGGGCATCGCCCGAAGGCGACCGCCCGTTCCTTGATCGCTTCAACGTCAAGACCCAAAAAGCGACGCGCCTCTTTCGCAGCGACCCCAAGAGCTACGAAACGGTCGTCGCCTTGATAAGAGGGGACGGCTCGCATTTCATCACGCGCCGCGAGACGCCGATCCAGCCGTCGAATCTCTTCGTGCGGATGCTCGGCTCCGGCATCGGCGGGACGGTGGCGGCGGGCGAGGCCGCGTTCGTTTCCGCCGCGCAGCCTTTGACCAACTTCCCAGACCCGACGCCGCAACTGCGCGACATCAAGAAGCAACTCGTCACCTACAAGCGCGCCGACGGCGTGCAACTCTCCTTCACGCTCTACCTGCCGCCCGGCTACAAGGAAGGCACGCGCCTGCCCACGGTCGTCTGGGCGTATCCTTTGGAGTTCAACGACGCGGCCACCGCCGGTCAGGTCTCCGGCTCGACCCAACGCTTCACGACCATCGGCGGCCCTTCGCATCTCTTCTTCCTGTTGAACGGCTACGCCGTGTTGGATAACACGACGATGCCCGTCGTCGGCGACCCGGAGACGGTCAACAACACTTACGTCGAACAGATCGTGCAGAGCGCGCAGGCGGCGATTGACAAGGCCGTGGAGATGGGCGTGACAGACCCGGAGCGCGTGGGCGTCGGCGGCCACAGCTACGGGGCGTTCATGACGGCGAACCTGCTCGCGCACAGCGACCTGTTTCGCGCCGGACTCGCGCGCAGCGGCGCGTATAATCGCACGCTGACGCCCTTCGGCTTCCAGAGCGAGCGGCGCATTTTGTGGGAAGCCCCGGAGATGTACATCAAAGTCTCGCCGTTTATGAACGCGCACAAGATCAAAGAGCCGATCCTCTTGATCCACGGCGAGGCCGACAACAACACGGGCACCTTCCCGATGCAGTCCGAGCGCATGTATCAGGCCATTCGCGGCACGGGCGGCACGGTGCGTCTCGTCATGCTCCCGCTCGAATCGCACGGCTACGCCGCGCGCGAGACGACCGAACACGTGCTCTACGAAATGCTCGACTGGTTCGACCGGCACGTGAAGAACGCGCCGCCGCGCACGCAGGAGCAGAAAGCCGCAGCCGCCGCCAAATAACGCACCGCGCGCAGGGTCGGCGCGGAAGTCCGCCCGTCCGCAGCGCGTCGCGCGTCCGGCAAAATAATAAGACGGCACACCGGAACGGCGTCCCCACACGGGGGACGCCGTTTCCGCTTCCGGGAATCGCACGACGGTGCGTTGTCGTAACATTCGCGGGGGGCGAGTTGATGAAGACGGCGGCGGACGATTGAGCGTGCGTGCGAGACTCGAACGCGTGTCGCTTGTGGTCGCCGCTTAACGCTGCCGCCGGACGTGATAGGTCGGAAACGTGCCGTACTTCTTCGCCAGCGGCGTCTGCCCGACGTAGTCGCAGGTGAAGCCTCGGACGCGCCCGGCGGCGGCGAGCGCGGCGAAGGCCTGGCTGGCATAGACTTGTCCGGGCGGCGTGATGGGTTCGAGGCGGGCGGCGCGGCTGACGTGCGTGCCGATGAAGTTGAGCCGCTGCGTGACCGGATCGGTGCAGGCGTAGACCGGCCCCGCGTGGAGCGCGATACGTAGATTCAAGTCGGCGGGTAAGCCGTGCCGCGTCCAGTCGGTGGCGCGCAACAGGTCGCCGAGGTCGAGGGCGAAGCGTCCGGCGGCCTGCACGTCGGCGAAGACGAGATAGAGACCGTCGCCCCAGGTGTTTTTGAGAAGCGGGGCGGGTTGGAAGCGCGCGACGAGCGAACCGACCGCGCCGAGAAAGTGCCGGACGAAGACGGGAATCTGCGCCTCGGTCAGCTTGCTGAAGTTGACGGCATCGGCAAAGAGCAGCGCGGCCAGTTGCGCGTCGAAGCCGTCGGCCGCGTCGGCCGGAGCATCCGCTCGAACTTCGCGTGCGGGCGAAGCGTCCGGCGGCGCGTCAGGCGTTCGATGACGAAAGAGGCCGCTCACATTTATCAACTCGACGCGCCCGTCCGAGCCTGCGACGGGCGAGGCGGCGGCGACCGCTCGCCCTCCGGCGTCGGTCGCGGCGGAGAGGTTGAGGGGCGCGAGCCGGACGAGTTCGGTGTCGAGTTGCCTCGCGCGCATCGAGGCCAGCCCGTGCAACAGGAGCCGGGAGTATTCGCCGGGCATGCCCCCGGCCGCCATGTTCTGCTCGGAGGCGGCGACGACGGAGGTGACGCGGTCGAGGACGGACGCGTACAGCGCGGCTCTCTCCGCCCGCGCTTCGTCGTCGCCGCCTCCGCCCGCGCGTTCCGCCGCGAGCAGTTCGCTCAGGCGGCAGGGCAAGACGGCGTGCGTCTCGCCGCCCGCCGCGAGCATCGCTTCGAGAAACGGCGCGTCGCAGGGCGCGGGCACGGCCGTATACCCGACGCCCGCGTTCATTTCGGTCAGACGCTCGTAGATCATTCGACGCACGGACGCTTCCGCCTCCGGCGTCGCCTGCCAACCGGACGCATCGCTCCCTTCGAAGACGACCACTTTGGGCACGGGCAGATGTCGTTCGACGAAGGCGGGGTCGCCGCCGAGATATTCGATGATGAGCCGCGCGTTGCGGCGGGTGGAGGCCAGTTCGCCGGGTTGCCTGCGGCCGTCCGCCAACGCTTCGTCGTAGCGGCGCGCGGCCTCCGGCCGGTCTTCGCAGACGAGCGCGGCCTCGCCGAGCGTCGCCAGCGTCCAGTAACGCTCCCCGCCCGTCTCCGCCATCCGGCGCAAGTCGGCGAGGCACAACTCGCGCACCTCGGAGGCGAGCGCGCGGGCATGTTCGCGCCGTCCCGACAAGAGGGCGATGGTGGCGGCGTTGATGCCCGTCCAGTAGCCGCCGCTCAAGCGATAAGCCTCCGCGTAACACTCGTACGACCGCTGCAACTGCCGCTCGCGTTCCGCGGGAGCGTCCGCTTGCTGCCAGAGGTCTTTGTGCGTGCGCGCGAGCATGCCGACGGTCTCTTCGTCGCGCTGTCCTTCCTCGTAGAGCGCGAGCAGCAGGGCATTGGCGCGCTCGGTCGCGCCGAGACGCGTGAGGGCGTGCGCCTGTAGTTGACGCAGGCGCAGGTCGCCCGGCCAGGGCTGCAAGCCTTCGGAGACCACGTCGTAGGCCAGCAGCAACTCGCCGAGTCTGAGGAGACGCGCGCCGAGGCGCCGGTAGACTTCCGGGCTGCGCGCCCAGCGCGAAGGGTCGCGCGCCTGCCAGAGGGCGAGCAGGGCGTTGAGGTTGAGCGCGCCGGGTTGCGCGAGCGTTTCCAAGACCGCGTTGACATCGCTCGGGGCGGGCGTCGCGCCGCCCGCGTGGTCGGGGCGGGCGGGCGGCGCGATGCGGTAGCCGAGCGAGATGATGGTCTTCAGAGTTTCGAGCGCGGTGTTGCGGTCGTACTGCTTCTCGACCTCGGACAACTCATCGTAGGGGACGAGGCCGGGGTGTTCGCGGCGTTCGTCGTCGCGCT
Source organism: Pyrinomonadaceae bacterium (assembly GCA_035644995.1). GTDB lineage: Bacteria > Acidobacteriota > Blastocatellia > Pyrinomonadales > Pyrinomonadaceae > JAIVJZ01. The sequence goes on from DASQNL010000342.1 coordinate 5,512, forward strand.
GCGCGCCGTAACGCCAACGCTCGGAGACGCGCTGCCGCGCCCAGATTTCGTGCGTGTTCTTCGCCAGCAATTCGGTCAGTTCGAGCACGTCCGCGGAGAGCGTGACCCGCGAAGTGTCTATGGGGCGTGGTTGGTATTCCACAAACTTCTCCTGACGGATAATAGTTTCAAGTTTCAGGTTTCAAGTTTCAAGTTCAAAAACATTCAGACTTGAAACCTGAAACTTGAAACCTGAAACCTTACAGCGGCTTGACGGCGGTCAGGCCGTAGAGCGTTTCGGCGGGGATGAAAGTCCATTCGGCGGTCGCGCGTTTGACGGCTTCGTCGCCGAGATCGACGACCATGTAGCCGAGCGCGCGGCGGACGCGGACGCGTTCTTCGGGCGCAGCCGCGTTGTTCCGTTCAGCCCAGCGCAACCAGCGTTCGGCGCAGTCAATCGCCCACGGGTGCCAGAGGAAGCCGACGCCTTCTTTGCCCGTGTACTCGCGCCGCTCGTGGTCTATGTAGACGGCGGAAAACTCGGCGCGGCCGATGGGGAAAGTGAAATCGCGCGCCGTCATCGGCATCAGGTGGCGCGGAATATTTTGCAGGATGGCGGGCGGCATTTGATAACCCGTCTCCTCCTGCGTGCGCAGGAGCAGCGAGTAGATTTGCAGCGTCAGCCCGTCGAACGTCTCATACGCGCCTTCGCCCGTGCCGTGCCAGCCGGGCGGCGCGGTCGTCGTGTCGTAGTCGTCGATCAACCATTGCGCGGTGCGTTCGAGCAACTCGTCGCGGCGCGATGCGCTGCCTTCCCACGGCAACCCGGCGCGTCGCGTTTCGAGCAAGGTGAGGAGGGCGAGCGTGGTGGTGTAGGGGTTGGCCTCGCCGGGGTCTTTCTGCCGGGGAAACATGTTCCAGCCGCCGTTGTCGCGCGGGCGGTAAAGTTTCAAGACCTCCTGCGTGTAGGCGAGATGCGCGAGCAGGCGTTCGCGTTCGGCGGCATCGAGCAAGCCGGGGCGGGCGAGCGCGGCGGCGAGCGCGGCGGTCGTCCAGAGGGCGGGTTCGGCGAGCGTGTCGGTATCGCCCTGATGCGAAGTCCAGCCGTACTTCACGCCGTCTCGCTCCACCGCCACGCCGGGCGCGAAAGGCATTTCCAGATAGGGCAAGAGCGCGCGCAGTTCGTCGTTGGTGGCTTCGGGAATGCGGAACATGGCAAAGAGCGATTGCGAATGGCTCCACGTTTCGACGTTCAACTTCGCGCCCGGTTTGAGCGTCGCCTTGATCCAGCGCAAGTCGCCCTCGGTGGTGCGGCCGGCGTTGAGCGCGTCGAACAAGCGGCGGCGCAGGGCGGCGGCCGCGCGTTGTATCTCCGGCATCTCTCTGGCGGGGCGCAGCACGGACGAGCCGTGGCGGTCGAAGAAGGCGCGCACGCGCTCGCCGCCGGGCAGCGCGAACCCCTTGTCGGCCATCGCGACGTAGACGAAGACCAGCAGGACGAGCGAGGCCGAAAGGCTCGCCGCGAGGCGCAGGCGTCGCCGCCGGACGCGTCGCCGCTCGCGCTGCTTCAGTTCGTCGAAGCCGACGCCGAGCACGCCCGCCAGCAGTTTGAGCTTGGCATTCTCGCGCCCGTCTTTGCCCTGGCACGCATCGGCCGCGATGGGTTCGGTGCGCGCGTCGGTCAGCGCGCCGTCCGCGCCGACGCGGTAGCGCAGGGCGGGCGGGAAGCACTCGGACGCACCGGGAACGGGGCGGTCGGTCGCGTTCGGCTCGCCGTCCACGATGAGGCACAGGACGCGATCCTCGCGCCCCATCGACTTGTAAAGTTTGATCTCCTCGTTGACCCAATGCGAGGTGGCCGAGCGCGGCGAGCAGATCACGATCAGATTGCGCGAAAGACGCAAAGCGTCCGTCAGGTTGCTGCCGAGATCGAACGCGCCCGGCAATTCCTCGCGGTCGCGGAAGACCGGGAAGATGCGTCGCGGCACGACGCCGAACGCGTTCCTGCGCCCGACGAGGCGACGCGGCACGCGGTAAGTCTCCAACTCCTTGTGCAACCACTGCGCCCACTGCTCGTCGCTGTGGCTGTAGCTGATGAAAGCCCAGTATTTGTAATCGGCATCGGCGGCGTGGAGCGTAGTGGGGGGCGCAGGCTCTCTCTCTCCTGCCGGTTCGACACTGGGGAGCATTAAGTTCTCCGCTGAAGTTTATGATGACCGACGGGGCGCACGCCCGACAGCGCGTGATTCCCTGTCCCGATCCGCCCGCCATTCTAAAACAAAGCCCCGCGGATCGGGACAGGGGATCACGCGCCGCAGGCTCGATTCAAATTTGAAATCCGGAATCTGAAATTTGAAATCTCAAATCTCAAAATTGAAATCCGGAATCCGGAATCCCTAATCTCAAAATTGAAATCCGGAATCCTCAATCTCAAATTTGAAATTTGAAATTTGAAATCCGGCTTCGCTGTGTTCTGTGCGTGGCCTCTGTGCCTGCGAGGGCGAAGCGTCTCCGGTCGAATCATTCCGCGCCCGCGTCCGACCAGAGACGCTTGCGGAATTTCGCTTCCGTCCAGAAGTCGCGCAGGAGTTCGAGGCGCGGGTTGGGTGTGGGCTGGTCGTCGGTCGCGGGCGGGAGGATGACGCTCACCACGTCGTAACGATAGGGCGTGTGGTTGAGTCCGAACGTGCGCCGGTAGACGCGTGCGGCGCGCGTGATCTGGCGTTGTTTGCGCCGGTCGACGTTCGCTGCGGGGGCGGCGAACCAATCGGAGGCGCGCGTTTTGACTTCGACGAAACAGAGCACGTCGCCTTCGTAGGCGACGAGGTCGATCTCCGCACGGACGATTGCGCCGCGCAAATTTCTGCCCACCGGCAACTCGAAATTCGCGGCGACGAGCGCGTAGCCCGCGCGTTCGAGAAAGGCGGCGGCGAGCGTTTCGCCCCGTCGTCCGAGCGCGACGTGCGGAGCGATCTCAGCGTCCGGCGCGGGCGCGTCGCGTCGCGTCCGCCCGGGGCGCAGTCTTTGACGCGGCGCGGAAGTATAGCGCATCATCTGTGGCTATGAGTAACAATGAAGGCCGGGGAAGCGACGCGAAAGCGCGGCCGGTGAAGGCGCGAGCCTTCCTGCCGCTCGTGACCATCGTCGGGCGACCGAACGTGGGGAAGTCAACTCTGTTCAATCGGCTCGTCGGCGAGCGGCGTTCCATCGTCGGAGATGAACCGGGCATCACGCGCGACCGCATCTACGGCGAGGCCGAGTGGGCGGGGCGTCGCTTCAAGGTGGTGGACACGGGCGGCATCGTGCCGGACGACGAGGCCATCATCCCCGCGAACATTTTGAAGCAAGCCGAGACGGCCATTCAAGACGCCGTCGCGCTCGTGTGGGTGGTGGACGCGCGCGCCGGGATGACGCCGCTCGACGAAGAACTCGCGCGCCTCTTGCGCTCGACCGCCAAGCCCGTGCTCGTGGCGGCCAACAAGACGGACGCCGTGCGTTTCGAGGCCGACGCGGGCGAGTTTTATCGTTTCGGTTTCGAAGGCGTGTACCCGCTCGCGGCGGAGCACGGCGACGGCGTCGGCGATCTGCTGGACGCGCTCGTCGAGCGTTTCGACGCGGCCGCGCCGTTTGCGGACGCGGACAAGGACGCGCCGCGCGAGATACGTCTCGCCATCATCGGCAGGCCGAACGTCGGCAAGTCGTCGCTGCTCAATCGCCTGCTCGGCGAGGAGCGCGTCATCGTCTCGCCGCTCGCGGGCACGACGCGCGACGCCGTTGATACCGTCCTCGAATGGCCGCTCGATGATGCGGACGAAGCGAGGGAAGATGCGGCGGCCAACGACGAGATAACGTCCGGCGGCGACGCCGCGGCGGCGGCGTTCGCGCGGCAGGCGGACACGGGCGACGAAGCGACGGCGGCGGATGAAGCGGCGGCGACCGCGCGCACGGGGGAAGATGCGGAAAATGCGGGAGCCGGAACTTCACATCAAGAATCTGAAATTTCAAATTTGAAATCGGCGGACTCCGCGTCGGAAGCGGAGTCCGCGT
>DASQNL010000343.1:0-2759 GCA_035644995.1 Pyrinomonadaceae bacterium
CAGCCCTCCCTCTCTCGATTCTTTATTCAGCAGCCGTGAGTATACGGCAACGACGACAGGCTCGTCACATCAAAAGCAGGCCGCCCGCCAAGCGTAAACTTCGCGGGCGGCCTCTCGTTCGCTCAAGCGCGTCTCACACGGTTTATTGCTCGCCGAACCTCAGGCGATACTCCTGCGAGTTCATGAAGCCGTTGACCATGACGCGGACGTTGTTCGGGTCTTCATTGATGACGCGCAGCCAATCGTTATAACCGGCCTCCTCCGGCTTCCTTCGCAGGTAGCCGTAATACTGCATCGCCACGAAGGCGCGGTTGTACTCGGCGACGCCCACCTCATCCGACTCGACGATTGCGCGCAACACCTGCGCCCGCGTCAGGGCTGATTCGCCCGTCTGTCCGAGCCGGTTGGTTAAATCGGCGCGCGTGAGCGTGACCTTCCCTCCGCCTTCCGGGTCGGCGGGGTCGGGCGTGGTGACGGACTGCAAGTTATAACGGTTCAGCAGCGCATCCACGTACTGCTGATTACTCATCGCGTCGTAAGCGGTTTTGAACTCCTGCCGCTGCGTAAAACTCACCGCCAGCGCGGCGCGCCGCGCGTAAACCTCTTCGGGGGTCGCCCCGCTCACCCGGCGCATGTCGATGATGATCTCCTGATACTCAGGCAAACGGTCGAAAGCCACGCGGTAGAAGTTGTAGACGAAAAATCCCTTCAGGCGAAACTCCGGCGAGCCGAAGAGCGAGAGCGAGACGGTGAGGCGGTCGCACTTGGCCGAGGGGCTTTTCGGGTCGAGGTTGTTCACGTCCGGACATGCGTTCAAAATCGCACTCCACGGCTCGCCCGCTTCCGGTTCGCGCGAGAGGAAGTCGAGATAGTGCTGGCGCACGAAGAAGGGCGTGGTGAAGATGGGGTTCGGCGCGCCCGCCTGATCGTTATCGGAGATGATGAGGATGGCGCTGCTCTGCTCGGCGATGATCTCCGCCCCGGTCGCGTTGCGCAGCCGCACCTGCACGCGCTCGTCGCTCTCGTCGTGCCCGTCATCAACCAGCGGGACGTAAATCTCTTTGACCCTCTCGCCGGGCGCGAACGTCAGGGTATCAATCGTCGTCGCGTAGTCGCAGCGGGCATAGGCGATGCCGTTGCGCGTGCTGCACGGCACGGGGGAGGGATCGTCCGTGGTGAGATACTGAACCGTCACCGTGCCGGAGGCGGTTCCCCCGCGATTGACATAGAGGGTGGCGCGCCCCGCGCCTTCGCCGGCTTGAAAATCGCTCCGGTCGAAATAGACGATGGGCGCGTCCGGTATTAACTCCGGCTGCGTGATGGTGAGCGTCTGGCCGGCGATGGTCACGGTGCCGACGCGCGGCACGCCCGAACCGTTCGACAACACGGACAGGAGCACGGTGCCGTTGCCCGTGCCGCTCGCGCCCGAGTTAATGGTGATGAAGCCGCTGCTGGTCGTCGCCGTCCAGAGGCAGCCCGCCTGCGTCGTGACGCTCACGGACAGGCTTTCGCCCCCCGCCTGCGCCGTATGGTTCACGGGGCTGATCGTGTAAGTGCACGAGGTGCGCGGTAAGGTGTAGGCGAACACGTCGAGCGCGTTGTTGGTGTCGGCGGCGACGAGATTGGTGGCGTCGCTGATGAAGACGACCGTGGAGCCGTCCGCGCTGAGCGTGAGGGCGAAGGAATTATTGTTGCCGCCCCCGGTGCGTTGCAGGTTCGGACTCACGAGCGTGGTCTGAGATTGCAGCAAGTCGCGGACGTAGATGTCCTGAAATTGCCCGGCCGTCGTGCCCGCCACCAGATCGGTCGAGACACTGTCGAAGGTGACGAATCGGCCGTCCGCGCTGATGCTCACCTCGTTGGCGGCCGAGAACGAGTTTCCGCTGCCCGACGCCGCGCTGTTCACGCTGACCAACTTCGTGACGCCGGCGGCCATGTCGCGCACGAACACGTCGCTGACAGTTCCGTTCGTGTCGTTACCGACGAGATCGAAGGCTTGGCTGACGAAGGCGATGAAGTTTCCGTCCGCGCTGATCACCTGCGGCGAAGGGAGGTAAGAAGTTCGCGCCCCGGCCACCGTCCCCTCGTAGTCAACGCTGACCAGCCGGGTCTTACCCGCCGCCAGATCGCGCACGAACACATCATCCGTTCCGTTGTTATCGCCCAGCGTGACGAGATTGGTCGCCCGGCTGTTGAAGACGACGAAACGCCCGTTGGCGGAGACGACCGGCACGGACGATTGAGCGTTGCCGCTGCCCGTCCCGGCGGGGGTCGCGCTGACGAGCGTGGTCACACCGGCCTGCAAATCCCGGACGAAGATGTCGGCGACCGTGCCGTTGGAATCGTTCGCGGCGAGGTTGCTCGCATTGCTCGTGAAGGCGACGATGCGCCCGTCCGCGCTGATGGTGGAGAAGACGGACTGGCCGTTGCCGCTCGCCGTTCCCGCGCTGTTGACGCTCACGAGCGTCGTCGTCCCGGTCGTTAAATTACGCACGAACACGTCCGTCAAGTTGTTCGTGTCGTTCGCCGTGAGGTCGCTCGCCGCGCTCCTGAAACCGACCACGCTGCCGTCGGCGGAAAGATAGGGAAAGGTCGCGCTCCCGTTGCCGCTGCCCGTGCCCGCCGCGTTGATGCTCGCAAGCGTCGTGACGCCCGTTTCCAGATTGCGCACAAATACGTCCGCCGTGTTGTTCGTGTCGTTGGATACGAGGTTGCTCGCCGCGCTGCTGAAGGCGACGAACCGCCCGTCGGCGCTGAGC
>DASQNL010000344.1:0-9982 GCA_035644995.1 Pyrinomonadaceae bacterium
GGCCGACTTCACCGCTCCCGCGTCGCACACGTCAACCGCGACTGCCAGAGCGCGCCCGCCCGCGACTTCCACTTTCCCCGCGACCTCGCGCAAAACTTCCTCGCGCCGCGCCAGCAACCCGACCGACGCCCCGCGCCGCCCGCACTCCACGGCCAACGCCGCGCCGATGCCGCTCGATGCGCCCGTGATCAAAACCGTCTTTCCCGCCCAGTTCACTTCAGGTTCGCGTCCTCAGCAAAGTTCCGCGACGTGCTCGCCGAGCGCGCGCAGGGCAAGGGCGAGATCGTCTTGTTTGATGAGCAGGTGATCGCGCGAGAAGGCCGTGAGCGCGCCCGTGGGAACGCCGGCGGCGGCGAGTATCTCGGTCACGCGCGCGAGAAAGCCCGTGACGTTCCAGCCGAGTTCGATGTCGAGCGTGACGAGCCGCCAGCCCGTCTCGACGCGCGCCTCGCGCAGGGCGTGGCGCATCACGAGCCAGTCCTCTTCTTCCAGCAGCAGCGTCACCTCGTTCGTGTCGCGCAGCAGCATGAAGGGCACGGTGGCGCGCGGGCTGAGTTCGGGCTGTTCGAGCAGGCGCGACCAATCCTCGTGGCGCAGGCCGACGAGGACGAACGTGGCGGGCGCGACTTCAACCTTCGTCCGGCGCAACAATTCCGCCGCCGTCTCGTTTTGCGGTGCGTCAGTCATCTAACTATGCCGGATTAGTAATAACGCTTTCGTCTTTACTTAGCGCCTTTGCGCCTTTGCGTGAGATTAATTTCTCGCAAAGGCGCAAAGGCGCGAAGAAAGCAAATACTGTAGGAATCTTTAAAACTTTAAATTTGCACGACGACCGGGACGATCACGGGACGCCCGCCCGTCTGTTTCTGGATGTAGCGTTTGAGTTCGACGCGCACGCGCTCCTTCAAGAGCGTCAGATCGCGCCGCTCCGTGGCCGGGGCTTTCTCGACGGCCTCCGTGGCGATGCGCTGCAAGTTCTTCATGAAGCCGTTCGAGCCGTCCGCTCCGACGACGCCGCGCGCCATGATCTCCGGCGGAGCTTCGAGCGCGCCCGTCTTTTCGTTCAACGTCAGGATCGGGGTGAGCATGCCGTCGTAGGCCATCTGTTTGCGCTCGCGCACGGTTTCGCGCCCGATCTCCTCGAAGCCGGAATCGTCGATGAAGGTGCGCCCCACGTCGCGCTTCTCGATGACGGTGGCGCGGTCGGCCGAGAGTTCGAGCACGTCGCCGTTCTCGATCATGATGACGTTCTCGTCGGCGTAGCCGAGATGATTTTTGACGAACTCCTTGTGGCGGTAGAGCATGCGGTATTCGCCGTGAATCGGCACGACGAACTTCGGCCGGACGGCCTCGGTCATAATGCGGATGTCTTCCTGCGAGGCGTGGCCGCTGACGTGGATGAGCCGCCGCTTCTCGTCGATGATGATGCCGCCGCGTTTGTAGATGTCGCCGATGAGACGCGAGATGGCGCGCTCGTTGCCGGGGATGATGCGCGCCGAGAGCACGACCGTGTCGCCCTCCTCGATGCTCAGCCCCTTGTACGATTGCGACGCCAGTTGCGCCAGCACGGCGCGCGGCTCGCCCTGCGAACCCGTGATGAGATAGACGATCTCGTCGTCGGGCATCCGTCGCGCCTCGTTCAGCGAAACTATCTCGTTCTCGTGCACGTCGAGATAACCGAGTCGTTCGGCGATCTCCACGTTCTTCAACATCGAGCGGCCGAGCACGCAGACCTTGCGGTCGAACTGCTGCGCCACGTCGAAGACGATCTGCAAGCGGTGGATGCTCGATGCGAAGGCGGCGACGATGATGCGCCCCTCGGCCTCGTTGAAAATCTCCTCGAAGGCGGGGATCACGGCGCGTTCCGAAGGCGTGCGCCCCGGCACGGTCGCGTTCGTGGAATCCGACAGGAGCGCGAGCACGCCCTCTTGCCCGTAACGCCGCAGCGTTCTCAAATCAATCGGCTCGCCGATCACGGGCGTCTCGTCAACCTTGTAATCGCCCGTGTGGATAACAGTGCCCACGGGCGTCGTGATAGCAAGTGAGAAACAGTCGATCAACGAGTGCGAGGCGCGTATGAACTCGACTTTGAAGACGCCGATGTTGACCACGTCGCGCGGTTCGACGCGATGGATCAGCACGTCGTTCGTCAGATCGTGCTCTTCGAGTTTGCTCTCCGCCAAGCCCACCGTGTAGTGGGAGGCGTAGACGGGGACGTTGAATTTTTTGAGGATGTAGGGCAACGCGCCGAGGTGATCTTCGTGCCCGTGCGTGAGGACGATGGCCGTGATGTGCTCGCGGTACTCGTCCAGAAAATCGAAGTCGGGCACGCATACGTCAACGCCGTAGACGCTCTCTTCGGGGAAGCCCATGCCCGCGTCCACGATGATCATCTCGTCGCCGTAGCGCACCGCCATGCAGTTCATCCCAAACTCGCCGACGCCGCCGAGCGGGATTAGTTCGATTACCTTGTTCACTATTATTTCTTATTCTCCAGACCAAGCGATGAATCCACATCGCGGGATAAAACTTTAGAGGGAATGTTAGTCGGACAGTATAGCACAGGGGCGCACATTCCCCTGAACGGCTCGCGTATCAAGACCGATGCCGCGAGCTCCGGGTCTGTCGTGTCCGCGGCCTCAGACCGGATGCCGGCGACGAGGTCAGGCTCGCCCGCCTGATTCGTCCATGCGATCTGAACCCGAAGATGATTCGAGCGTGCGCGCGAGCGCAACCCACTCCGCGAGCGTCAAGGTCTCGGCGCGCCTTTGCGGTTCGACGCCCGCCCTCTCAAGCAACGCATGCGCGCCGCCGGCCGCCTCCACCCGTGGCGAGAGCGTCGCGGGCGCGTGGCGCAGGTTGTTGAAGATCGTCTTGCGTCGCTGCGCGAAGCCCGCGCCGACGACCCGCCACAGCACCGCCTCGTCCGACAGTTCCGCCGCGACGCTCTCGCGCACGCGCAGGCGCACGACCGTGCTCCACACCTTCGGCACGGGGCGAAACGCCTCCGGCTGCACGTCGAACAACGGGCGCGCCTCGCAATAGGCTTCGGTCAGCACGGAGAGGTAGCCGCGCTCGCCCGTGCCCGGCGCGGCCGTGATGCGCTCGACCACCTCGCGCTGGAGCATCAGGATCATCTCCGTCAAACAATGCCGCTGCGCGCAGAGGCGTTGCAGGATGGCCGTCGAAATGTTGTAAGGAAGATTGGCGACGACGCGCGCCTCCCGCGCGGGCGCGGCTATGGCGCAGAAATCAATCGCCAGCGCGTCGCCCTCGACAAGCGTGAAGTTTTCCCGGCCGCCGAACTTCTCCAGCAACAACGGAACGAGATCGCGGTCGAACTCGACGGCCACCAAACGCCCGACCTGCCCGGCGAGCCGCGCCGTCAACGCCCCGCGCCCCGCCCCAATCTCGATGACGGTCTCATCGGCGCGCGGCGCAACCTCACGCACGATCCGCGCCGCCACGCTCTCGTCCACGAGAAAATTCTGTCCCAGACTTTTTTTCGCCATAAAACAGCAGTCAGAGGGCAGAGGTTAGAGGTCAGAGGTCAGTGAAAATCAGTTGTTGTCTTTCACCGATCACTGACCCCTAACCTCTAACCTCTGTTCTCAGGGTAGCCGGTGATTTCGACATCGCTGCCGTGTTGCTTGATCTCCACGTCGCGCAGGCGCGTGGCATCGGCGATGCGGGTCGCGCCCGTGCCCGAAACGGCGGCGCGCGCATCGCTCCCGCCGATGATGAGCGGCGCGACGAAGAAACTCACCTTATCCACCAGACCGGCGTCGAGGAACATTCCGGCGACGCGCGCGCCGCCTTCGACCAGCACGCTTTGCAGGGAGCGACGATGCAGTTCCGCAAGCACAGCGCGGAGGTCGCGCGCGCCGCGCGGCTCACGCACGATCTCCGCGCCGAGCGATTGAAGCGGCGCGGCGGCGCGTTCGTCGGCGGCGGCGGCGGCGAAGATGATGAGCGGGGTTTCGCGCGCCGTGCGGGCGAGCCGGGAGTCGGGCGAGAGACGCAGGTGATCGTCGAGCAGGACGCGCGCGAGCGGGCGGTGGCGCGGCAGTCCGCTGCGGTCGGTGAGCAGCGGGTCGTCGGCGGCGGCCGTGCCTGCGCCGACGAGGATGGCGTCGTATTCACGGCGCAGTTGATGGACGCGGGCGCGCGATTGTTCGTTCGTGATCCAGCGCGCGTCGCCGGTGCGGGTGGCGATGCGCCCGTCGAGCGAGCAGGCGAGTTTGAGATGAACGAAGGGGCGCGCGTGGCGCATGGCGTGAATGTATTTCTCGTTGAGGCGGGCGGCTTCCGGCGCGAGCAGCCCGACCTCGACTTCCAGCCCCGCCTCGCGCAAATGTGCGAAGCCGCGCCCGGAGACGAGCGGGTTCGGGTCTTCGATGGGCGCGACGACGCGGCGGACGCCCGCCCGGATGAGCGCGCCCGTGCAGGGCGGCGTGCGTCCCTGATGCGCGTGCGGTTCGAGCGAGACGTAGGCGGTCGCGCCGTCGGCGCGCGCACCGGCCTGTTCGAGCGCGAGCGTCTCGGCGTGCTTCACGCCCTCGTACAAATAAAATCCTTCGCCGACGACTTCGCCGCCCGCGTCCGCGACCACGCACCCGACGAGCGGGCTGGGGCTGACCTGTCCCGCGCCCCGCGCGGCCAGTTCCAGCGCGCGCCGCAGCAGACGCTCGTCGATTTCCGCCGTTGAATTTTTAATTTGTGGTTGCAAGTTTCAGGTTGCAAGTTTCAGGTTTCAGGTTGCAAGTTAAAAACAGAAGGGTTTCCGCCTTGAACCTTCAAGTTACAGAACCAAGAACCTCAGACCTGAAACTTGAAACCTGAAACCTGAAACTCTTATTGCGACTCGAAGAGTCCGTCCACGTAGTGCTCCGCGTTGAAGACGACGAGGTCGTCGACTTTTTCGCCGATGCCCGCGTAGCGAATCGGGAGGCCGAGTTCCTTCGAGATGGCGACGGCGATGCCGCCTTTGGCCGTGCCGTCGAGTTTCGTCAGGACGATGCCGGTGACGCCCGCGACTTTTAAAAACTGTCTGGCCTGTTCCAACCCGTTCTGCCCGGTCACGGCGTCGATGACGAGCAGCGTCTCGTGCGGCGCGCCCTCCACTTCGCGCCCCGCCACGCGCTTCATCTTTTCGAGTTCGGCCATCAGGTTCGACTTATTGTGCAGACGCCCGGCCGTGTCCACGATGAGCACGTCGGAATTGCGCGCCTTGGCCGCCTTCAGCGAATCGTAGAGGACGGCCGCCGGGTCTGTGCCCTGTTTTTGCTGGATGAGCGGGACGCCGGTGCGTTCAGCCCAGATGGCGAGTTGATCGGAGGCGGCGGCGCGGAAGGTGTCGGCCGCGCAGATGAGCACGTCGTTGCCTTCGGCCTTGATGCGCTGCGCGAGTTTGCCGATGGTCGTCGTCTTGCCCACGCCGTTGACGCCGACGATCATCATCACGTAGGGCGAGACGTTTTCCGGCACGCTCGTCTCGGCGGCGACGCCCTTCGCTTCCGACGCGCGCAGGATGGCGAGCAGCTGATTTTTGATCGCGGCCTTGAGGGCTTCGATGTCGTTGATCTCTTTACGCGTGATGCCGCGCCTGACCGAATCGAGGATGTCGAGCGTCGTCGGCACGCCGATGTCGGCGGCGATGAGAGCCTCTTCGAGTTCGTCGAGCAACTCGGCGTCGATCTGCTTGCGTCCCTGAAAGACCGTGTCGATCTTCTCGGAGAGCGATTCGCGCGTGGCGGAGATGGCGTTTTTGAAACGCTTCTCAAACGTGCGTTCGAGCGCGGCCTCGGCGGCCTGCAACTCTTCAATCGAACGGTCGAGGCCGAGGATGGAGGTCGAGAAGGGGGAACGCGTCGGGACGGGTCGCTGCTCGGCGACGCCGGGCTTCGCCGGTTCGGGCGTCGTGCGCGATGCGCCGCCCGTCGTGGCGGCCGGGACGGTCGCGGGGCGCGCGCGCAGAGCAGCGTCGGCGTCGGACGCGGCGGCGGCGCCGGCGTCGTTGCCGATTCTCTCTTGCGACACGGGCGTCGGCGCGCCGCCCGTCACGGTCGGCTCAATCGCCGGCAGGGCGGGCGTGGGCGCGCTCGCCGTGTCGGCTGTCGCGTCGAGATTGGCGGGCGGTTCGGGACGCGCCGCCCGGTCGTCTTCCTTCGCCGCCGGTTCTTGCGCGGCGGGCTTGGCGGGTTCGTTGAGTCCGAGCGTGATGTAGGGGTCTTCTTTTTTGCGTCGCCAGAATGCCATGTGATAGGTGAATGCCCTCAGCGTAAAATTTCGTCGGATTGAAAGTCGTCGATTATAACTGCAACCGGCGCGCGGCGACAAAACGCGCGGCCGTCGCGGCATCCACCGAACTAGGGCGAGCGAGCGCGCTCAGGTTCTAACGCTCCCAGAAAAACTTGCCGCGCGGACGCGCCTGCGGGTAGACCTCGTCCATGTTGCGCGTGTCGTAGAGCACGCCGTTCATCATGACGAAGCTGATGGTTTCGGAGTTCTGAACATTGTCGAGCGGGTTCTTGTCCGTGATCATCAAGTCGGCGAGTTTGCCCGTCTCAATCGACCCGACTTCCCCGTCCAAACCGAGATATTGCGCGCCGGAGAGCGTGGCCGCGCGCAACGCTTCGAGGGGCGTGAGTCCGCCCTGTTGCAGCATCCAGAGTTCCCAATGCGCTCCGAGTCCCTGCAATTGGCCGTGCGAGCCGAGTTGCGCCCGGCCTCCGGCGCGGACGACATCCTTGACGGTCTTCGCCAGCTCGAAATGATAGAAGTCGTCTTCGGGCGTCATCGTGCGGCGACGCGCGCGCGGGTCAATCGTCGAGCGGGGCGTGAAGCGTAGGAGTTTTTCGTTCTCCCAGACGTTCGATTTCTGATACCAGTAGTTTTCGCCCCAGACGCCGCCGTAACCGACGACGAGCGTGGGCGTGTAGCCGGAGCGGCTTTTCGCAAACAGCATCACGGCGTCTTTGTAGAGCGGCGCGATGGGGATGGCGTGCTCGATGCCGGTGTGGCCGTCGAGGATGTGCGTCATGTTGTAGAAGTAGGTGGAGCCGCCTTCGGGAACGACCATCATCTTGAGTTCGCGCGCGGCCTGAATGATCTGCTGGCGTTGATTGCGGCGCGGCTGGTTGTAGCTCTTGACGGAGAACGCGCCCACCGCCTTGAGCCGCGCCAGATGCCCGCGCGCGTCTTCCAGATTATTGACCGGAGCTTTCTCCGGCGACTCCGCGCCGTAGACCGGATACCCCGTCGAGAAGATGCGCGGCCCGACCATCAAGCCCGCCTTGACCATCTCGGACTGCGCGAAGACCGACTGCGTGGCGGCCGAAGGGTCGTGCGTCGTCGTCACGCCGTAGGCGAGGTTCGCCCAGTAAGGCCACTGTTTTTCGGGGATGATGTCGAGCGTGTTGTAGCCCATGTGCGCGTGCACGTCGATGAGGCCGGGCGCGATGGTCTTGCCCGCCATGTCGATTCTCCGCGCGCCCGCCGGGATTTGCACGCGCGCCCCGACGGCCTTGATGCGATTGCCTTCGACGAGAATTGTGCCGCGTTCGATCACCTCGTCGCCCTTCATCGTGATGATGCGCGCGTTCGTCAGGGCGACTGAGCCGCGCGGGCGCGCCGACTCGAACTCGAAACCGATCCGTGTGGCCTTCGGCTCGGCCGGTTTCTCGTCCTTCGCCAGTTGCCGGTTGATCTGTTCGAGCGTCTGCTCGTGGAAATTCTCGCCGAGCGTCCACTGCACCGATTTGCTGTCGGGCGACCACGCGAGCCAATCGCCGGAATTTTTCGAGATGGATTTGACGGGCAGGATGGTCTCCGTCGAGTTCATCTTGAGGGTCTTGCCCGTGCGCGGAAACGGCGCGAGGTAGAGTTTGTGCAGCTCCTTGAAAAAGACCCAGTTGTGATCGGGCGACGGGATGATCTCGGTGGCGAATTTCGCTTCGACGTGCCGCTTGTAATCGTCGCCGGAGATTTTCACGCTGCTCAGCGCGGAGAAGATTTGCGCGGGCTGGCCGGGCGGCGTGGCGGGCGTGGGCGGCGGCGATTCGAGAAAGAAGATGCGTTCGCCCGCCGGGTCGAAGCTCAGGATCGGCATGCGCGCGTTCGCGCCACGGCTTTGCAAGTCCATCACGTAGCGGCTCTGCTGGCCGTCCCAGTAATGAATCTCGAACGCCGACTCGCTCACGAGTTCTTCTTCGTGGTTGACGTTGCCGCGCCCCTTGAGATAGGCGAGCTTGCGCCCGTCGGGCGAGAAGGCCGGGTTGGCATACTGATCCGGCTTGTCGGTGATCTTGCGCGGGTTCGCGCCGTCGGCCTCGGCGATCCAGACCGCGCCCTTCTCCGCGTCCGACCAGGTGACGAAAGTTATCTGTCGCCCGTCGGGGCTGAAGTTGGGCGAGTATTCGAGTTGGTTTGAGTTCAACAGGCGGGCGGGCGCGGCGTCGCCCTGCTTCAAGTAGATTTTACCGAGCGCGCTGTAGACGATGCGGTCGTTCGCGCGTTTCGCCCAGCGGTGCAGGTGCGTGCGGTCGCGCTCCGTGAAAACTTTCTGCGGGAAACGCACGGCTTCCGAGACGCGCTGCGAGACGCGCGCGGTGAACGGAACGGGCGTCGCGCCTTTCGTCGCCACGTCAACGCGCACAAATTTGCCGCCCGCCGTGATGACGATTGATTTGCCGTCGGGCGTCCAACTGTAGCCGGGATACGTGCCGTACACCGCCCACGTCTCCTGCTGGTCGCGCGTCAACTTGTCGTAGACCGGCCACTCGCGCCCGCTCTCGATCTCGCGCAGGTAGAGCGCCGTCTTCAGGCGGTCGCGGCGGATGAAGGCGAGCAGTTTGTCGTCGGGCGAGATTTGCGGCCTGACCGCGCCGCCCGCGCCGCGCACGAAGACGCCGCGCCGCCCGCGCTCGATGTCGTAACGCTCGATCCAGTAAATGCTGTCGTAGACGTTTTTGTTGTAGTCGAAGTCGCCGCTGTTGACGAAGTAGATGAAACGCTTCTGCGGGTCGCTCACCGGCTCGCCGACGTTCGCCGTCCAACTCGTCTTCTCCGTCAGTTGCACGCCCGTGCCCCCGCCGCCCACGTGATACATCCAAATCTCGCCCGCGCCGAGCGAGCGTTGATCGACGAAGTGCTTGCGCACGAGAACGTACTGGCCGTCGGGCGTCCACGCCGGGCTGTTGACGAGCCTGAGCGTCTCTTTCGTCAACTGGCGACGGTTGCGGCCGTCGGCGTCCATGAGCCAGATGTTGTCGCCGCCGTCGCGGTCGGAGGTGAACGCGATTGACTTACCGTCGGGGCTGTAGCGCGGTTGCGACTCCCAGGAGACGCCGCCCGACAGCAACTCGGCGCGCCCGCCGCCGACGGGCATGCGATAGAGGTCGCCGAGCAGGTCGAAGATTAGCGACGCGCCGTCGGGCGACACGTCGCAACTCATCCAAGTGCCCTCGTCCGTGTCGAACTCGACTTTGGTCGTCGGCCCGTGGTCGCCTTCCACGTCCCACTTGTCGGCGCGCTTGTCGGCCTCGGCACGCCTCTGCGCTTCCTCCAACTGTTCCGTCCGCTTGTCGGCGGGGTTCGGCGTCGGCGTCGGCTGTTGGGCGAGCGCGGGTTGGAGGCAGAGCGAGAGCAGTATGGATAAAACAATAGCTTGACGCAGCATCGGAATAAACCTCGTCGGGCACAAGATGGAGATAAACAAGTCTCGACGGAGAATATTACTGTGCCGTCATCGCGGTCAAATAAGGCGTGCGCCGGAGCGGCGCGCGGCGTGCGCCGTTGACACTTAACTGCGGGAATATCGGATGACGTGTAGATGAAACGCGCGGGACGCCGGCAACTCGCCCTCTCGACGGGCGAACACGCGAAACTCCTGTCGCACGACCGAACGAGAGAATCGGCTTCCGAGAAGCTGTTTGAACAGTCCCGTGAGGGACGATTGATAATAGCCCGGCGATTGATCGCC
>DASQNL010000345.1:0-7450 GCA_035644995.1 Pyrinomonadaceae bacterium
ACAACCGCGCACGTTCGGGAAGGCGTAGAACGCGCCTTCGGGGGCGAAGCAGCAGAAGCCCGGAATATCGCTCAGAGCGTTGAGCAGCCACTCGCGCCGCGCGCCGTATTCGGCGAGCATCGCGGCCACACAGTCCTGCGAACCGTTGAACGCCTCGGTTGCCGCGCGTTGGGCGATGGAGTTCGGATTGCTCGTCGAATGACCCTGCACGAGCAGCATCGCCTTCGTCCACTCGCGCGGGGCGAGCGCGTAGCCGATGCGCCAGCCCGTCATGGCGTAAGTTTTGGAGAACGACCCGGCAATGCAGAGCCGCGCGCGCAACTCGGGCGCGAGGCTCGATGCGCTGAAGACCTCCGCCGGCGCGTAGGCGAAACGCAGGTAACACTCGTCCGAGATGACGTAGACGCCGTGCTCGGCGAGCGTCTCCATGATCAGGCGAAACTCGGCGGGCGGGATCACGCGTCCCGAAGGATTTGAAGGCGAATTGATGATGATGAGCTTCGTGCGCGGCGTGATGGCGCGGCGCACTTGTTCGGCGGTTAGTTGGAAGCCGCTCTCCTCGGTCTCGATGAAGACGGGCGTTGCGCCCGCGAACTTCACGATTTCGGGGAACGTCACCCAGTAGGGCTGCGCGATCAAGACCTCGTCGCCCGCGTTCACGAGCGACACGACGGCGTTGAAGATCGCCTGCTTGCCGCCCGCCGTCGCCATCACTTCCGAAATGTCGTAACGCGCGCCGAACTCCCGCGCGTAATAGTTGACGACCGCTTCTTGCAGGGCGCGCGTGCCGCCCGTCGCCGTGTACTTGGTTTCGCCCGCGCGCATGGCGTCCACGGCGGCGCGCTTGATATGTTCGGGCGTGTCGAAGTCGGGTTCGCCCGCGCCGAGATCAACCACGTCCGCGCCGGAGGCGCGCAACGCCAATGCCTTCTGCATCGCCGCCAGCGTCGAGGAGGCCTGCATCCCCGCGACCCGGTCGGAGCACGGGAAACTTTCGAGTGCCGGTTTCGTCATCCCTTCTTCGCGCCGCCCTTCTTCGCACCGCCTTTGCGCGCGCGCGTCTGCGCGGCTTTCTTGGCCGAGGCCGACTTGTCCGCGGCCGGACGCTTGGCCGCAGCCGCGCCGCCCTTCTTGCCGCCTTTCTTGGCCGGGGCTTTGTTCTCCTTCTGGCCCCGTCCCGAACCGCTCAGCTTGCCGCCGCCCGATGATTTGTTGACGGTCGCCCAAGCCCGCCGCTCCGCCTCTTCTTCCGGCAGGCCGCGCTCCTCGTAGCCTTCCTCGATGTGCTCGGCCTGTCGCTTCTGCTTGTCCGTGTACGCGCTCTTATCGCCTCTCGGCATCGATCTCTCCTCTCTCGTTTGCGCTTGAAGCGAACCCGGTCGCCGTCGCCGTCCGCGCTCGTTTGGTGTGTTGAAACAGGCGGCAGTATAACACCGGACGCACGAAGCGTTTTGCGAGAAATCAACTCTTGCCGAACTTCTGCCGCATCCGCGCTTCGACCGATGCGGGCACGAGTCCCTTGATCGCGCCGCCGAGTTGATAGACCTCTTTGACGAGCCGCGAGCTAACGTAAGAATAAGCCTCCGCCGGCATCATAAAGACCGTCTCGATGCGCGGCTCCAGCCGCCGGTTCATCAAGGCCATCTGCAACTCGTACTCGTAATCGGAGAACGCGCGGATGCCGCGCACCACCGCATCGGCCTCGCGCTCGACGGCGTACTGCATCAACAGTCCTTGAAAATTATCCACCACCAGACGGCACGAACCGCTCTGTATCTCCGTCAGCGCCTCCGACAGCATTTCGCGTCGCTCGTCGAGCGTGAACAGCGGACGCTTCTCCGGGTTGACCACGACGGCGATGATGATCTCGTCGAAGAGTTTGCAGCCGCGCGCGATAATATCGAGGTGGCCGTTCGTCACGGGATCAAAAGAACCGGGATAAATGGCTCGGCGCATAGTTAGGCGGTGTTTATCTTAAGCTGGTGGCAAAAACGACTGTGAAAGTAGCACAAAGCGGAGGTCGGAGGCTAGAGGCTAACGACAGAGGTCGGAGGTGAGAGGTGAGAAATCAGTAAAACCATCTTCTTCTGGCTCTGACCTCTGACCTCTCACCTCCGACCTCTGCTTTCTTGACATGCCTCGCGGGCGATGATTCAATAAACGCCGACGGACAGACGTGGTGAGTTAAGGCGACTTGCGGCCACGTAAAATAAACAGCTAAACAGCTCGGCCAAGTCTTTCACGGGAAACCACCCGCATTTCGAGTCGTTCGAACGAAAGCCCCGCGTTGTTTGGCGCGGGGCTTCCCGTTTGCGCGCGAGCGTCGGCCGGAACGGAGACAAGTTAAAACTACATGAAAGATTTCCTCCAAACTCTGCAAGACCGCATCGTCGTTTTCGACGGCGCGATGGGCACCAACCTCCAGACGCAGAACCTGACCATTGACGATTACGGCGGCGCGCAGTTTGAAGGCTGCCCCGAATACCTGCTCATCAGTAAGCCTTCGGCCATCGAGAGCGTTCACGCGGCCTTCTTTGAAGTCGGCTGCGACGTGGTGGAGACCAACTCTTTCGGCGCGATTCCCTACGTGCTCGACGAGTACGGCATCGGCCACATGGCCTACGACTTGAACGTCCGCGCCGCGCAACTGGCGAAGCGCGTCGCCGCCGACTTCGCCTCGACCGACCGCCCGCGCTGGGTCGCAGGCTCCATGGGGCCGGGCACGAAGTCTCCCACGCTCGGCCACATCGCCTTTCGCGACATCAAGGCGGCATATTACGAACAGGCGCGCGGTCTCATCGACGGGGGAGTGGATTTACTCATCGTCGAAACCTGCCAGGACTTGTTGCAGACGAAAGCGACGCTCTCCGCCATCTTCGAATATTTCGCCCAAACGAAGCGGCGCGTGCCCGTCATCACCCAAGTCACCATCGAACTTTTCGGGACGATGCTGCCGGGTACGGAGATCAGCGCGGCCTTGACCGCACTCGAACCGTTCCCCATCGACGTGATCGGCATGAACTGCGGCACGGGGCCGCGCAACATGTCCGAGAGCATCCGTTACCTCTGCGAGAACGCGCGACTTCCGGTCTCCGTCCTGCCGAACGCGGGACTGCCTTCGGTGAAAGACGGCGCGATGCACTATGACGAGACGCCCGAAACCTTCACGGCGCAGGTCGCGCATTTCGTCAAAGACTTCGGCGTCAATGTCGTCGGCGGTTGCTGCGGCACGACGCCCGCGCACCTGAAGTTGCTCGTCGAAGCGATGCAGGGCGTGCGGCCGAAGTCGCGCGAGGCGCAAACGCTCCCGGCCGCCTCTTCCATCTACAGCCAGCAGCCCTACGTGCAGCAGAACTCCTTCCTCATCGTCGGCGAGCGCGTCAACGCCTCCGGCTCGAAGAAGATGCGCGACCTGTTGAACGCCGAAGATTGGGACGGTCTCGTCTCGCTCGCGCGCGCGCAGGAACGCGAGGGCGCGCACGTCCTCGACGTGAACGTGGATTTCGTCGGCCGCGACGGCGTCAAGGATATGCACGAACTCGCCTCGCGCCTCGTCACGAACATCCGCCTCCCGCTCATGTTCGACTCGACCGAGTGGGAGAAGATGGAGGCGGGGCTGGAACACGCGGGCGGCAAGTGTATCCTCAACTCGACCAACTACGAGGACGGCGAGCCGCGTTTCACGAAAGTGATCGAACTCGCCAAGGAATTCGGCGCGGCCGTCGTCATCGGCACGATTGACGAGGAGGGCATGGCGCGCACCGCCGAAGGTAAGCTCACCATTGCGCGCCGCGCCTACGAACAGGCCACGGGGCAACTCGGCTTCCCCGCGCACGACATCTTTTTCGACCCGCTCGCGCTGCCCATCTCCACCGGCATCGAAGAGGACAGGCGCAACGCCGCCGAAACCCTCGAAGGCATCCGTCGCATCAAACAGGAACTCCCCGGCTGCTTCACCATCCTCGGCGTTTCAAACATCTCGTTCGGTTTGAACCCGGCCTCGCGCATCGAGCTCAACTCGGTCTTCCTGCAAGAGGCGGTCGAAGCGGGGCTGGATGCAGCCATCGTCAACGCGAGCAAGATCGTTCCGCTCAACCGCATCGGCGAGCGCGAGCGGCAAGTGGCGCGCGAGCTGATCTACGACGAGCGCAAGTTCGACGGCGAGATTTGCACCTACGACCCGCTCGGCGAGTTCACCACTCTCTTCGAGGGCGTGACGACGAAGAAAGCCCACGTTGACGACGCGGCCTTGCCCGTCGAAGAGAGCCTCCAACGCCACATCATCGACGGCGAGAAGCAAGGACTGGAGACGCAACTCACGCGCGCTCTCGAAAGCTATCCCGCGCTCGACATCATCAACAACATCCTGCTCGGCGGCATGAAAGTGGTGGGCGACCTCTTCGGCAGCGGCCAGATGCAGTTGCCGTTCGTGTTGCAGTCGGCGGAAGTGATGAAGGCGGCGGTGCGTTTTCTCGAACCCTACATGGAGAAGAAGGGCGGCGCGACGACGAAGGGCAAAATGATTCTCGCCACCGTCAAGGGCGACGTACACGACATCGGCAAGAACCTCGTGGACATCATCCTCACCAATAACGGCTACAGCGTCGTCAACCTCGGCATCAAGCAGCCGATTGAAAGCATTCTCGACTCCTTCGAGCGCGAGGGCGCGGACGCCATCGGCATGAGCGGGCTGCTCGTGAAGTCAACGCTCATCATGCGCGACAACCTCGAATTGATGAATGAGCGCGGCATCAAAGTGCCGGTCGTGCTCGGCGGCGCGGCCTTGACGCGTCGCTACGTGGAAGACGACCTCAAGGCGATTTACCACGGGACTCTCTTCTATGCCAAAGACGCCTTCGACGGCCTGCACACGATGGACTCGCTCGTCGGCGAGAAGAACGGCGGCGCGGCGCAGGAGGCCGACGGAGCGCGCAAGGCCGCTGCTGCTGCGGCGGCGACCGGCGGCGCGTCAAGCACGGGCGAAGAGGCGGGCGAGGACGCGGAAGACTTGATCGGGGAAGAGGCGAAACTCGGCATCCGCAATCCGGCGCGACCGCGCGGCGCGACGAAAATTGCGGGCGACACGACGCACACGCGCCGCTCCGACGTGCGCACGGACGCGCCCATCCCGCGCCCCCCCTTCTACGGGTCGCGCGTGGTAGACGACATTCCGCTCGACGATGTGTTCGCCTTCGTCAACGAGACGGCTTTGTTCAAAGGCCAGTGGCAGTTCAAACAAGGGCGCAGGTCGGCTGAGGATTATCGCGCGCTCGTCGCGGAAAAGGTGCGCCCCGTCTACGACGAGTTGAAGGAGCGCGCCAAGCGCGAGGCGTTGCTCACGCCGCGCGTGGTCTACGGTTATTTCCCGTGCCAGTCGTCGGGCAATGATCTGATCATTTACGAGGACGACGAACGGAAGGAGCGGCAGCGTTTCACCTTTCCGCGTCAACCCGAAGGCAAGCGGCTGTGCCTCGCGGACTATTTCGCCTCGGTCGATTCGGGGCGCGTTGATACGGTCGCCTTCCATCTCGTTACGATGGGGCGGCGCGCCAGCGAGTACGCGCACGAGTTGTTCAAGTCGGACAACTACACGGACTATCTCTACTTCCACGGCCTGAGCGTCGAGAGCGCGGAGGCTCTGGCGGAACTCTGGCACCGGCGCATCCGCGAAGAGTTGGGCATCGCCGCGCGCGACGCCGCCGAGATCACGAAACTCTTCCATCAAGGCTATCAAGGCTCGCGTTTCAGCTTCGGCTACCCGGCCTGCCCGAATCTCGAAGATCAGACCAAGCTGTTCGAACTGCTCGACCCGGCGCGCATCGAGGTCTCGCTCACGGAAGAGTTCCAACTCGAACCCGAACAATCAACCTCCGCCATTATCGTGCACCACGAAGAGGCGAGATATTTTTCGATAGACTGAAAATAGGTTTCAAGTTTCAGGTTGCAAGTTTCAGGACTGAGGTTTGAGGTCTTTAACTTGAAACCTGAAACCTGAAACTTGCAACTTGCCCGAATGTCTTCGACGGAACTCGAACCAACGCCGGGAGAGATTGAGTCGCGCTCAACCGCGCCGCTCGCGCCTTTGGACGAGCCGACGCCCGCCGAGTTGGCCGTGCTCGCGCCGATGGAGCGGGTGGCGTTCCGCGTCACGCGGCGGATGAACGAGGGCGCGTGGAAACGTTTCTGGACGTTCTGCCAGCGCACGCTCGGCATGAGTTGGATACGCCTCTGCACGTACAACCTGATGCGCGTCCACGGTCTCGAACACGTCGAAGCCGTCTCGCACGAGCGACCCATCCTGCTCGTCTCGAACCACCGCTCGTTCTTCGACATGTACACGGTTTCGGCCGAACTGTTCCGGCGCACGAGTTGGGAGAAGCGTCTATTCTTTCCGGTGCGCGGGCGTTTCTTCTACGAGTCGCCGCTGGGGATGCTGGTCAATCTCGTGATGGGTTGGTGGTCGATGTACCCGCCCTTCTTCGCGGCCGGCAGCAACCCCATTCCCGAAAAGCGCGACTTCGATAAATACTCCATGCGCGTGCTCGTCGATCTCTGCCAGCGCGGGCGCGGACACTTGATCGGCTTCCACCCCGAAGGCACGCGCAACAAAAATCCAGACCCCTATTCATTCCTTCCCGCGAAACCCGGCGTCGGCCGCTTGATCAAAGACGCGACGCCGCAAGTCATCCCCGTCTTCGTCGCCGGTCTCAACAACGATCTGCCCAAACAAGTTTTGGGCAACTGGACGGGCGGCGAACTGATCCGCGTCCACTTCGGCGCGGCTCTCGACTACACACAATTCCTCTCAAGGCGCGACGGCCTCCGCACCTACAAAGAGATCGCCGAATTCGTCATGTCCAAAATCGCCGAACTCGGCGAACAGGATCGCGCGCTCTACGGGCAGGGAGAAGGGACGAGAAAAAGGGATGAGGGCGGAGGGATGAGGGATGAATAAGAAGGAGCGGAAAGTTGAACGCGGGACACGCGCAGAGGGAGCGCGCGACGACATAACCGCCGACGCCGCAACGCCCGATGTCGCAACAGCCGCGCCATCATCTTCAACGGCCGCGCCCTCATCCCTCATCCCTCATCCCTCATCCCTCATCCCTCCCGCCTCATCCCTCCCGCTCGTGATCGTCAATCCCGCCTCGTCGGGCGGCGCGACGGGACGGAGATGGCCGCGTCTGGCGAGCGATTTGCGCGCCCACTTCGGGGCGTTCAATTGCGCGTTCACGGAGCGCGCGGGCGATGCTTCCGTCATCGCCGAACGCGAAGCGGGCGCGGGGAGAAGTTTGCTCATCGCGTGCGGCGGCGACGGTACGATTTCGGAAGTGGCGAACGGCATCCTCGCATCGGGCGCGGACGCGGAGTTGGGGATTTTACCGAGCGGGACGGGCGGCGACTTCAGGCGCACGCTCGACCTGTCGAAGCGCGGGGCTGATGCCGCGGC
>DASQNL010000346.1:0-1982 GCA_035644995.1 Pyrinomonadaceae bacterium
TTCCCGCATCTCGGCACAATGACTTTGGGGATGAAGGAGGGCGCGCGGGAACGCAAAGCGGTGTTCAACTGGACGCAGGACGAAGGAGTCGCCGCGCTCGTCAAAGAGTATCGCGGCATCGGCGAGCAGCAACTCTTTATCTTCGACATCACGCTGGCGCGGCAGTATCAGCCGTCCGACACGGTGAAAATTTTCAAACGCCTCGAAAGCCTCCTCGGCCGCAACGAGCTGTCGGACACCGCGCCGCTCATCCCCGTGCTGCGCGATCTCTCCACGGACGAACGCATCCCGCTCATGGCGCGCAACCACGCCGCGCGTCTGCTCAAGAAAATAGAGAAGTAAATTCGGGGCGTCAGGCCGCGCCGTCCTCCGCCTCTTCGCTTGGGGGCGACGGGGCGGGCGCAAAGCGGACGCGGCGGATGCGGTGACGATCAACGCGCTCGACGGTGAAAGTCGCCCCGTCGTGCTCGACCGTCTCGCCCGGTTTGAGGATGCGGCCGGCGCGGGCAAGGAGGAATCCGGCGAGCGTCGTGTAACCGGCGTCTTCCGGCAGTTTCAACTTGAACTTTCGATTGGCGTCGCGCACGGCGAGCATGCCGTCGAGGATGAAGTGGCCGTCCTCTTCGATGATCTGCGCGCGCACCTCCTCGTCGTATTCATCATCAATCTCGCCCACGATCTCTTCGAGCAAATCTTCGAGCGTGAGGATGCCTTCGATGCCGCCGTGCTCGTCGATGGCGAAGGCGAGGTGCGTGCGCGCCGCCTGCATTTGCGCGAGCACGTTGCCGAGCCGGGCGGTCGCGGGCACGAACATCGGCGCGTGGAGCATCGCTTCCATGTTGAACTCCGTGCGCCCCGAAGTCTTCAAACACGGCATGATGTCTTTCATAAAGAGAACGCCGACGATGTCGTCGAGTTGCTCGCGGTAGACGGGCAGACGCGAGTAGCCCGTCTCGCAGAATGTTTCTTCCACCTCTTGCAGCGAGGCCGTGACGGGGATGGCCGCCACGGTCGTGCGCGGGATCATGGCCTCGCGCACTTCCGCTTCGGAGAAGTCGAAGACGCGGTTGATCAAATTCTGTTCTTCTTCCTCCAGGTGCCCGCCCTTGTGCGAGGCGTTGATGAGTTGGCGAATCTCCTCTTCGGTGTAGATCGAGGCGTGCCCGCTCGACGCGCCCATGCCGAAGGGGCGGACGACGCGCACGCTCGCCCAATCGAGCGCGCGGATCGGCCAACTGAACAACTTGTAGAAAATCTCCATCGGCAACGCCGACCACATCGCCACCCGTTCGGCGCGTTCCAGCCCGACGAGTTTGGGGGCTTGCTCGCCGAAGACGATGTGGAGCGAGGTCAGGAGCGAGTAGGCGATGATGAAGGCGATAATGTGGAGGGCGGCTTCGGGGATGTGAAGGCGGTGGAGCGGAGCTTCGAGCAAGGCGGCGATGGTCGGTTCGCCGATGATGGCGAGCGCGAGCGAGGCGAGGGTGATGCCGAGCTGCGAAGCGGAGAGATAGGCGTTGAGGTTGTCGAGGATGCCGAGCAGGCGGCGGGCGCGGCGGTCGCCGCCTTCGGCCAAAGTTTCGATGCGCGCGCGCCGCACGCCGACGAGCGCGAACTCCGCCGCCACGAAGAAACCGTTGATCAGCACGATCACCACGATGGCGACTAATTTGAGAGCCGTAATCATTATCTTCGCGGCGAGACGAGCAGTCCGTCGGTAACTCCCGGCGAATTTCGGGTCGTGATGTTAGTAAATCGCGTTCAAGATTATTGCCATGCACGGCAACACGTCAACAGAAAAGCGAGAAGAATTGATTCATTGATTCATTGATTCACTGATTCATCGGTTCATTGATTCATTGAAGACGGTAAATATTGAATCAATGAACCGATGAACCGATGAATCAATTCCTAATCGCTCTTATCCCTTCGCAGAACTCGATGAGCCGGTTTTCCGCCCAGAAGCGATCCTCGCCGATGAG
>DASQNL010000347.1:0-7724 GCA_035644995.1 Pyrinomonadaceae bacterium
GTACTGCTTCGTGTTGCGACCCTGCGCCTGGAAGCTGGCTTCGGGGCTGCTCAGTCCGAGCGGCAGCCCGCCGATGATGAAGTCGGTCGGCAGCGCATTGTTATTGAAGAACGGCCGGCTCGACGTATAAGCGCCGCGCAACTCGTTGACGAAACTCGCGCCGAAGGTGGTGCGATAGGTGGCGACGTAGAAATTCGTGGGGCCGCCCTGAAACACGAAAGGATTGACGCCGAAGCCGCCCGCATCCGATTGCCGCTGGTCGGCGTTGTCGTTGTACTTGTAGACGAAATTGAAACTGGTGCGGTCGGTGGGGTCTACGTCGAAGCGTCCGGTGAAAGCGTTGCGCGAGTCGTTGTCCGACTGGTTGAACAGTAACAACTGGGTCAGATTGTTGTTCGACACGGTGGAGTTGCCGACGGCCGGCATGAGGTTGAGCAAGCGGCTTTGGATGACGGGGTCAATGCCGAGCACGCCCCCGGCGGAGGCCGGGATCGCGCCCGTCAGCCCCGCCCCGGTCAAGACGTTGACGGTGCGCGTCGCGCCGGTGTTGTCCGTGTAGGTGAAATTGCCGGTGCGCGCTTCCTGCCTGAGCACGGAGCGTTGGATCGAAGCCTGCTGGCGCAGTTCAAAACGCTCATACTGCGCGAAGAAAAAGGCTTTGCCGCGCAACACCGCGGGGCCGCCTTCGCCGAAGCGCGGTAAGACGGAGGGGCCGCTGATCTTTGCGCCGAACTGATTGCGATTTAAGAAGGGGCGCGCGATGCCCGCCGAGTTATTGAAGAATTCGTTGGCCGCGAATTTCGAGTTGCGGTTGTACTCCCAAAAGCCGCCGTGAAAGTCCGCGCCGCCGCGCGGCGTAAAAAGCTGCACCTGCGTGGAACCGCCGCCGCCCTGATCCGCGCTGGCGTTCTGCGTGACCACCGTGAACTCGCCCGTGTCGTCCACGGTCGGGCGATCCTGCACGAAGCCGCCGGTGCGTATGAAGTTGTCTTGGATGTTGATGCCGTCGCGCGTGTAGTTGGCTGACGATGAACGCTGACCGTTGATCGAGCTGCTCGTGGCGTTGACGCCGGGTTGTAGGTTGAGCAGGGAGAGCGGATTGCGGCCGTTGATCGGCAATTCCAAAATTTGACGCGGGCTGACGGTGCTGCTC
Source organism: Pyrinomonadaceae bacterium (assembly GCA_035644995.1). GTDB lineage: Bacteria > Acidobacteriota > Blastocatellia > Pyrinomonadales > Pyrinomonadaceae > JAIVJZ01. The sequence goes on from DASQNL010000347.1 coordinate 1,154, forward strand.
AATTCGCCGTTCGACGAATTGACGATGTCCGTCCCGGCCGTGACCTCGACCGTCTCGCTGATGTTGCCGACTTCGAGCGTCGGGTTCAGCGAATACTCTCTCCCGATGTCGATCTTCACGTCGGGCGCGGAGAAGGTCTTATGACCCTGCGCCGTGATCGTGACGCTGTAGGTGCCGGGGTCGAGTTGTGCGATGGCGAAACTTCCGTCGTCGCTCGACACGACGGTCTTCTCCCGCCCGCTCAAATTATCCCTGACCACGATGGACGCGCCGGGGATCACGCCCGAAGGGTCGGAGACCGTTCCGACCAATCGCCCCGTGTTGGACTGTGCCGCCGCGGGCACGACCAACGCACAAAATGCAAACACCGCCAAGATCGCTTTTCTCATCTTCAAAACTCCTTCAAGGTAAATAAGCTCCAAACCGGCTTCGCCGGAGCAAGTCGTTGATATGTTTCCGGCGTTGACAGAGGGCAACGGGCATGCCAAGTCGGGCATTGGTCAAGGAAGTGGCTTATTCATTGGAAGCGGAGCGGGAGGCGGCGGGGCGACGGCCGCGAGGCGGGATAAATTGGATGGAGAAACGATATTATTTACGATTCAATCATAAATTATATGTTATTCGTGAATCTCATAAATCGACGCGTCGCCATCCGGGAGACGCAATCCGGGACGGCGCGCCGTTGGCCGAAACGCGGGTTGTGCGCGAGCGAAGCGACGCGCCCGCAGAGCACGCGCGTGAAACTTCTCCGCACGCACCCGGCGTCTCACGTTTGATCAGGGGACTTGAGGCAAAAGCCGGTTCGCGCCGCTCCGTTACTTCGCGGCCGTCCGCGCGGTCGTTAACGGCTCATCCCCGGCGCGGCCGTTTCGTCACGCGCCGGTTCCGCCTCGTCACGCGATAGTTCCGCCTCGTCCCACATTTCTTCACTTCCGGCTTGCACCGGATTATAGTTGCGCGTCGCTCATCTTTCCCTCGCCCGACCCGAAATTGGAGTGGCTATCGCATTTCTCACTCCCCGCTTCGTCATCGTCCGCCGTTCCGGGGTTGCGTCGGGGAAACGGCGCGCGTAGAAGTGTGGAAGCAGGCACACGCTAAACTTGAGACACACATTTTCAGAATCAGCGGCTCGCCCCGCCGTCGCAGCCGGAAGTTTGTGGAGGCGTCGCCTCAGAGACTTCGGCCTCGTCGTGCTCGTCTGGACGGCCATCGGCCTCTTCTTCACGCTTCAGTTTTACTTCGCCATGATCCGCAGCGAGCGTCCCGTCGCGTTGTCGGAGACGCTCGCCCTCCAATTCAGCTACGCCTACATCTGGGCGGTCGTGACGCCGCTCGCGCTCTGGCTCGCCCGCCGCTACCGGCTCGAACCGGAATGCTGGCGGCGCAATCTCCTGCTCCACGTCCTCTTCAGCACCGCCTGCGTCATCCTCGTCGGGTGCATGCTCTACGCCTTCAACTCCGTCTACTGGGGCAAGTCGCGCGGCACGACCGGCGCGCTCTGGCTCATCAGCCGCACCATCATTCTCAACGCCAGCGAGAACTACGGTATCTACGGCCTGATCCTGCTGGCGCGCCACGCTCTCGATTATTACCGCCGCTACACGGCGGGCGAACGCCGCGCCGCGCAACTCCGAACCCGACTCGCCGAAGCGCAGTTGCAAGCTCTCAAGATGCAACTGCAACCGCACTTCCTCTTCAACACGCTCCACTCCATCTCCGCGCTGGTCTACAAAGATGTCGAAGCCGCCGACAAAATGATCGCGCGCCTCGGCGACTTCCTCCGGCTCACGCTGGAGAACTCCGGCGCGCAAGAGGTCACGCTCCAACAGGAACTCGAATTTCTCAAGTGCTATCTCGAAATCGAACGCATCCGCTTTCAAGACCGTCTCACCACCACCCTCGACATCGACCCGGAGGCTCTCAACACACAAGTGCCCAACCTCATCTTGCAGCCCATCGTCGAGAACGCCATCCGCCACGGCATCGCCCCACGCTCGACCCCCGGCCGGATCGATATTCTGGCGGAACGAAAAAACGGCACGCTTCGTATTCGCATCAAAGACAACGGTGCGGGGCTGACCCCGAATCCGGGTTTTGATAGCAGTTTTAAGGAAGGTGTCGGGCTAGCCAACACGCGCGCGCGCCTCGAACAACTCTACGGCGCGGCGCATCGCTTTGAGTTAGCCAACGATCCTCGCGGTGGATTGGTCGTGACGTTGGAAATTCCGTCCGGGACGTTTCGTCCTTCCCGAAATTAAGTAGTCATCTGAAAATTCGGATACTTCCCTCGTAACGTGCCGGCACACGCTTTCATGGCCTGTGCCGTTCGGGCGTCGGCTTGTTCGCCGGAGGTTCGAGTCACGCCCTCGCTCCCGGCCGCCACTGCATATTAGTGCGATGACGATGCGACTACGCCTTTTGATCGTGGATGATGAACCGCTGGCGCGCGAGAAGATTCGCACGATGGCCTTGAGCGACCCTGAGATAGAGATCGTCGGGGAATGCACGAACGGGGCGGAAGCGGTGGCGGCGGTGCAAAACTTGCACCCCGACTTGATGCTGCTCGATGTGCAGATGCCGCAGATTGACGGCTTCGCCGTTCTCGCCGCCCTCAAATCCGATTCCCTGCCGCTCGTCATCTTCGTCACGGCCTTCGACCATTACGCCATTCAGGCTTTTGAAGTCCACGCCCTCGATTACCTGCTTAAGCCTTTCGACCGCGAACGCTTCGAGGCGGCCATCAAGCACGCCAAGACATACATTCGCGGCACGCGCAACGGGCATCTCGACCAACGCATCCTCTCGCTTCTCAAACAGATCGAAGCCGACTCGAAGCATCTCGAACGGCTCGTCGTCAAAACGGGCGGGCGCGTCTTCTTCCTCCTCACGGGCGAGATCGATTGGATCGAAGCCGAGGGGAATTACGTCAACGTGCACACGGCCGGGAAGTCGCATCTCTTGCGCGAGTCGATCAGCAATCTGGAAGCGCAGCTCGACCCGAAAGAGTTTATCCGCATCCACCGCTCGACCATCGTCAATCTCCGCCGCATCAAAGAACTGCAACCGTGGAGCCATGGCGAGTATCACGTCATCCTCCACGACGGCACGGAACTCACGCTCAGCCGCAACTACCGCGACAACTTGCAGAACGTCCTCGGCAATAACCTCTAGCGCATCCGAAACTACGGACTTCCTCTCCGCCGTTTCATACCTTTAATCGGCCTCTTGGTCACAAAATTCTTCTCAAGGCACGCTCAACCGGCTAAGAATCCTTGCGCGCGGCCGTACTCCCCCACGGAACCACGAAGCGTTCCGCGCTTGACCGTCACGCGTCGCGCCCGCAGAGCGGGACAGCCCCGGCCTGACTCAATCACATTTGAGTTTTCACGAGGCCGCTCCCGGCATCCGGAGATCGCTTACCTGAGGGCGCGGCAAAAATCGGGGGACACGAGTTCTAGGGAATGCCCACAGAAGGAGGCAAGCCATGAGACTGCGTCAAATGTTCCTCGCGCTCAGTTTAATTCCGGCGATGCAAATGTCGGCTTCAGCACAGAGAGCCTTCGACGAATGGGACGAGACGGCGAACGCGCCGGCTCAGGCGCGCCCCGTCGAAACCCCGGCCGCGAGCGCGCCCGTCGCCGCTCCGCCCACCGAGCGCGCTGCCGCGCCGGAGATGCCGAAGCGCGCCGCGCCCGCCCCCGTGCCGACACCGCTCCGCATCCCTTCCGCGAACCGGCGATACGCGGATACATACATGGACGCCTACCGGATTCTCAAAGAGGAGAACACGTGTAGCCGTTTCTTCGGGGGCGCGGTGAATGCGACAGCGGTGTTGAATCGTTTCGCGGAGCAATTGCGGAATCAGCGTTTCGCCAATCCGAACGTCGCCGTGGAGATGTCGGGCGACTACGTGGTCGTCCACGATAGCGAGACGGGCGCGGCTTACCGGCTCTTTGAGCGGGCGGTGGTCAATAGCGCCGGGCCGCTCTACGTCCGGCCTTTACCGGCGCAAGCGCAGCGGCGTTCCATCGGTCGTTTCCCCTCGGACACGAGAGCGGCGCGCGCTCTGATCCTCCTGCACGAGATCGGTCATCTGGTGCAAGGAACGGACAGGCGTTGGTTATTGCCGAATGACGGGCACAACGCCGAACTCAGCGTGCGCAACACCGAGACGGTCGAGAACTATTGCCGCCAACAACTGACCACGCTCAAAGATTGAACGATGTCAGCCCGCCGCGCGGGCGGAAGGCAATAAGGATAGGTTTGCGTTAATCCGGCAGGAGGTGTGCAGATGGAAGCAATGAGTGTTTTAAACGAACGGCGGCATTACGGCGGGACGCACGCGGAAGCCCGCCGCTTATTCGACGAGCAAGCTACGTCTCTCAGCAGGATCGAGATGCTTGAGGAATTGACGCTGACCCTCCTCAAAGAGATCGCATTGCTCAAGGACATCCAGAAACTGCAAGGGCAAGATGATGAGCAGAGTTTGAGTCTGCCGGACGAAGTGCGCCGCTTCGAGATCGAGATCATCCGGCGGACGCTCATGCGCACGGGCGGCCATCAGGCGCGCGCCGCGCACCTGCTCGGCGTCAATGCCACGACGCTCAACTCCAAACTCAAACGCTACCAGATCGACCCCAATCCGCCCTTTCGGACGGAGGCCGCCCCGCGCACATTAGGCGAGGCGGGCGGCATGGGCGGCTCTTGAAATTATCGTGTCGACCGTCGCGGTCGCGCTCGACCCTGACGGCTTCGGCGGGTGGGAGGACTAATTTATTATGTCGGTTTTAATAGCGCCGCTCTCGGAATTGGAAGATGACGGCCTCGCCGTGAGCGAACACGAATTGGAAAGGCTGATCTCGAACGCCTCCGATGAACGGGAAGCGGAAGGCGCGCACGCGCTCCGGCTGCTCTACGACGCGGAGGGCGCGCCTTCGTTCACGTTGCCGATTCTGGCGACGGCCGGCGACGTGCGCGAGGTCGTCCAGTATCTCAAGAAGAAGCCCGCGGGCGTGTCCATCGTCGAGGCGATGGACGATGTCAAGCGGCGCGTGTTCGAGCCGCGCAAGATCGCCGCCTATGAATACTGGGGCATCATCAAACGGCAGGGCGGCGACCGCTTACACCTGAGCCAACTCGGCTGGGAGTTTGCGCGCAAGCTCGCCCCCGAATCCGAAGCCTACCGCGCCGTGCTCGCCAACACCCTCCCCTATCGCGCCGCCTTGAAATGGATGCACGAGGAAAATCACGACCTCGTGACGCACATTCAGGTCGCGGCCTACTGGCAGAAGTTCTACCCGTCCGGCACGGGGCAGAATCTAAAGGCGGTTGAGAGCAGCGTGGTCTGCTTCTTCCACCTGTGCCAGGCCGCCGAGATCGGCACGATGACCATCGGCAAGCGCGGGCAACCGGCGCGCCTGCGCGTCGAGCGCGAGGAACTGACCGGATTCATCGAAGGCCGCCGACCGGACGCGACGCACCAGACCGACATCGACGGCTCGCGGCAAACGGATTCGCCGATCCTCAAGCCTTCATCCCGCCCCGCCCCCACCGCCGTTGCCGAGCCGCCGGGTGCGGCGGCTTCGACCCGCAGCCATTTTCTGATTTTGGGACGCGGCGAGGCGCGCGTGGTCAGCCGTCTGGAGGCCGCGCTCGCGCTGCTCGACATCGAGAGCCGGACGTTTGCCGCCAACGAAACCGATGCGCTTCCGATGTCGGGGGAAATGTTTCAAGCCATGCGGCAATGCGACGCCGCTCTGATCATCGTCGCCCCCGAAGACTGCCGCGAGGACGGCGCGGGCGGATACGCTCTCAAGCAACACGTCCTCATCGAGATCAACTCCGCCTTCGTCTTATACGACCGGCGCGTCGTCTTGCTGTGGAACTGTCAAATGCCTATGCCCGCCGCCCTATCGGCGTTGCCGCACTTCACGCTTGCCGGAGACGAACTGACGTGGGATGTCGGAGTGCAACTGATGCAGGTCGTCAAAGAGTTTCAGGCGCACGCCGGGGCAGAGCGGCGGCGGCAGGCATGTCGAGCCTGAACTTTCGCCCGAATCGTTTCAAACCGCCCGCGCGACGTTTAATCATCTTCGTCCTACTTCTCTGCGCTCTTGCCGCGCCCCTCTTCACGCTCCCCCACCCCTAAACGGAGCGCAGAGAAGAATCAATCGACAAACTCAACCAGTCCGTCCTTGCCGGAAGCCGAAACGCTTCCGCGCGGCCGTGCCGCCCGTGCCGCGACCGGCATGCGCGTACCGAGCGGGCGCGGCGTGAGCGACGGCGCGGGCGCGGCGAGCGGCAGGAGAGAGCATAACCGTATGAGAAATAACAAAGGCGGCGGGAGAGCCGGTTGGAGGCTCTCCCGCCGCATGAAAACTTTCAGTCGCCCGAAAGTCAGAAGATGAACTTCGCCGCGAGTTGCACGTTGCGGCGTTCGAGATTGCCGCTCGGAAAAACTCCGCGATTGGCCGTGATGAAAGAGGCCGTCGGGTTGCCGTTGGCGTCGGTGAAACCGCTGATGTCGAGCGAGCCGGGCGCGATAAACAGGTTCGAGTGGTTGAAGACGTTG
>DASQNL010000348.1:0-15323 GCA_035644995.1 Pyrinomonadaceae bacterium
GATCAGGCTATCGGCGAGCGTGGCGGCGCGAAGGGCTTCGCGCGCCGCGTCGCCTGCCTTTTGCTGCTTATCGCTTGCTGCTCGCCGCTCCCCGTCTTCGGGCAATACGCGCAGCCGCCGCAGGGCGGCGTGTCGAGCAACGACGTGCCCTTCGCGCTCCGCGACATCGGCATCGAACAGCGTTTGAACGAGCAGGTGCCGCTCGATCTCAATTTCCGCGATGAGGCGGGACGCGCCGTGCGGCTCGGCGACTACTTCGGCAAACGCCCCGTCGTCGTCTCGCTCGTCTATTACAACTGCCCGAAGCTCTGCAACCTCGTTCTGAACGGACTCGTCGGCGGTGTGAAGACGCTGCCGTTCACGGTGGGCAAAGAGTTCGACGTGGTGACGGTGAGCTTCGACCCGCGCGAGTCGGCGGCCGATGCCGCGTCCAAGAAGGAACTCGTCAAGCACGACTACGGACGCCCCGGCGACGCCGCCTCGTTCGACGCCGGTTGGCACTTCCTGACGGGCGATAAGGCCGCGATTGACGCGCTGGCGAATGCGGTCGGTTTCAAGTATGCGTTCGACACGGCGACGAACCAGTACGCGCACGCGAGCGGCGTGATGGTCGCCACGCCTGAGGGGAAACTCTCGCACTACTTCTACGGCATCGAGTACGCGCCGCGCGATCTGAAACTCGGTCTGGTCGAAGCGTCCGCCGGGAAGATCGGCAGCGCGGTGGACAAGCTGACGCTCTATTGCTTCCACTACGACCCGACGACGGGCAAATACGGCCCGGCGATCATGAACATCATGCGCCTGACGGGCGTCGGCACCGTCGTGGGGTTGGTGATTTTAATTATGGTTCTACAACGTCGGCGGCGCGCGCCGGAGCAGCCAATGAGCACGGGAGAGGCAGGAGGGATCGCTTAACGAGATGCAGTTGCCACGCTTACCATTTACGCCGGAGCAAGCCTCCACCGTCTCAGGTGAGGTGGATGCCCTCTACACTTATCTGGTCGCGATTACACTCTTCTTCTCCGTGCTCGTCACGGTGCTGATCTTCTATTTCGCCGTCAAGTATCGCCGCCGCTCCGAGAACGAACTGCCGCAGCCCATCGCCGGTTCGGTCAAGCTGGAGACGATGTGGACGGTCATCCCGTTCCTCATCTCCATGACGATCTTCGTCTGGGGCGCGAGCCTCTATTTCACGCTCTACCGGCCGCCGAAAGACGCCATCGAGATTTTCGTCGTCGGCAAGCAGTGGATGTGGAAGTTTCAGCACACAGAGGGGCAGCGCGAGATCAACGAACTGCACGTGCCCGTCGGCGCGAAGGTGAAGTTGACGATGACGACCGAAGACGTGATCCACTCGTTCGCCGTGCCGGCCTTCCGCATTCGTTCCGACGTGGTTCCCGGCCGCTACACCTTCGTCTGGTTCGAGGCCACGAAGACCGGCCGCTATCACCTGTTCTGCACGGAGTTTTGCGGCACGAACCATTCGGGCATGACCGGCTGGGTCGAGGTGATGGAGCCGACGGCCTACCAGGCGTGGCTCGCGGGCGGCGGCTCGGATTCTCCCGCCGCGCAGGGCGAGAAGATGTTTCAGTCGCTTGGGTGCGCCACCTGTCACCGCGCCGACACGCAGGGGCGCGGCCCCGTCTTGACCGGCGTCTTCGGCAAGCCGCAGCGCATCCAGGGCGTGGGAGACGTGTTGGCCGACGAGTCTTACCTGCGCGAGTCGATCACGAACCCGGCGGCAAAAGTGGTCGAGGGCTTCCAGCCCATCATGCCTTCGTATCAGGGGCAGGTGAGCGAGGAACAACTGCTGCAACTCATCGCCTACATCCGCTCGCTCGGCGCGCCCGATCAGGGCACGACGATGACGAACGCGGGCGCGGGGACACAGGAGCCTTCGACGACGACCGGCATCGCCCCGGACGCGCAACGCTCGAACCCGCTCGGCCCCACGTCGCCGAATCAGATGCAGCGCAACACCGCGCCGTCCGGCGGCCTGTCGCCGCAGGGACGCCGCTCGTCGAGCGGCACGGGCGGCACGGGCACGTCGCAAACGGGGGGCGGCAGTGGGAACAGTAACCAATAGACAATCGAGCCGCGGAAGACAGAGAGTCCGAGTCACAGGCCACAGGACAAAGGTTAAAGAAGTATGAGTTCAATTGACGCATCAGTCCCTCCGGCAACGCGGGTCGCGCCCACGTCGGACGGCTCGCGCGTGAGGTTTGCGCACGAAAACTACATCAACGCCAACTACGGCATCAAGTCGTGGCTGCTGACGAAGGATCACAAGCGCATCGGGCTCCTGTACCTCGCCTCGATCACGGTCTTCTTCATCCTCGGCGGCATCTACGCGCTCACCATCCGGCTGGAACTGCTGACCCCGGCGGGCGATGTCGTGCAGCCGATGACCTACAACAAGCTGTTCACGCAGCACGGCATCATCATGATCTTCTTCTTCCTCATCCCGTCCATCCCGGCGGTCTTGGGGAACTTCCTCGTCCCGCTCATGATCGGGGCGAAAGACCTCGCCTTCCCGAAACTCAATCTGCTGAGTTGGTATCTCTATCTGGCGGGCGCGCTCTTTACGATCTGGGCGCTTTTGAACGGCGGCATCGACACGGGCTGGACGTTCTACACGCCCTACTCCACCACCTTCTCGAACTCTTACGTCGTCGCCGCCGGACTCGGCATTTTCATCAACGGCTTCTCCTCGATCCTGACGGGCTTGAATTTCATCGTCACCATCCACACGATGCGCGCCCCCGGCATGACGTGGTTCCGCCTGCCGCTCTTTATCTGGTCGCATTATGCGACGAGCCTGATCATGGTGCTGGGCACGCCCGTCATCGCCATCACGATCCTGCTCGTCGCCCTGGAGCGCATCGTCCACATCGGTATCTTCGACCCCCGGCTCGGCGGCGACCCCGTCCTCTTCCAACACTTCTTCTGGTTCTATTCGCACCCGGCCGTCTACATCATGATCCTGCCCTCGATGGGCGTGGTCAGCGAACTCATCTCGACGCATTCGCGCAAGAACGTTTTCGGCTATTCGTTCGTGGCGTTTTCGTCGCTCGCCATCGCCGTCTTCGGCTTCCTCGTGTGGGGGCATCACCTGTTCACGTCGAGCCAGTCGGTCTATGCCGGGATGATCTTCTCGTTCGTCTCGTTCGCCGTGGCGATCCCGTCGGCGGTGAAGGTTTTCAACTGGACGGCGACGCTCTATAAAGGCTCGATCTCCTACGACACGCCGATGCTCTACGCGCTCGGCTTCATCGGGCTGTTCACGCTCGGCGGCCTGACCGGACTCTTCCTCGCCGCGCTCGGCCTCGACGTGCACCTCACCGACTCTTACTTCATCGTCGCGCACTTCCACTACATCATGGTCGGCGGCGCGCTGATGGGCTATCTCGGCGGCCTGCACAACTGGTGGCCGAAGATCACGGGGCGCATGTACCCGGAAGGCTGGGGGCGTTTCGGCGCGCTCGTCATCTTCGTCGGCTTCAACCTGACGTTCTTCCCGCAGTTTCTCCTCGGCTACCTGGGGATGCCGCGCCGCTACCACGCCTACGCCGAGGAGTTTCAGGTCTTGAACGTGATGAGCACGGCGGGGGCTTCGATCCTCGGCTTCGGGCTGTTGATTCCCGGCATCTACTTCATCTGGTCGATGCGCTACGGCAAGTTTGCCCCGGCGAACCCGTGGGCGGCCACCGGGCTTGAGTGGCGCACGGCTTCGCCGCCGCCGACCGAGAACTTCTTCAGGACGCCGGTCGTCACGTGGGAGGCCTACGAGTACCGGCCGATGGAGGAGATGGAAGTGATCGGCCCCGACAAGGGCGACACCGCGCAGCCCGCGCACGGCGAGGCGACCAAGACTTAATAGCAACAGGGACGTAACACGAACATGGCACACGCAGAAACATTGGACGCGCACGGCGACGCCGCGCACCACGACGCGGCGGCGACGCATCACGCCTCCTCGAACCTCGCGCACCACTTCGATAATCTCGAACAGCAGCGCGAGGCCGGGAGCCTCGGAATGTGGCTGTTCCTCGTCACCGAGATCATGTTCTTCGGCGGGCTGTTCACCGGCTACATCATCTACCGGATGCAGCACCCGCAGGCTTTCGCCATCGCCAGCAGCACGCTCAACTGGAAACTCGGCGCGCTCAACACGGTCGTGCTCATCGTCAGCAGTTTGACGATGGCGCTGGCCGTCTATTTCGCGCAGATGGGCAGTCGCCGCAGCCAGATCATCTTCCTCGTCCTGACGATGCTGCTCGGCGCGGTGTTCCTCGTCGTCAAGGGTTTCGAGTACGCCGACAAGTTCGAGCACCACCATTTTCCGGGTCTGAATTTCCAGTGGAACGAGGCCGTGCCCGCCGGCGTCTCGACCCACCACATCCAGATGTTCTACTGGATTTACTTCGCCATGACCGGCCTCCACGCCCTGCACATGATCATCGGCATCGGCGCGATGCTCTTTCTGATCTACTACGCCTATCGCGGCCGCTACACGCCGGAGTATCACGCGCCCGTGGAACTCACCGGCCTCTACTGGCACTTCGTCGACATCGTCTGGATTTTCCTCTTCCCGTTGCTCTACCTGCTCGGCGCGCATCTCACGGGCGGCGGCGGGGGCGGCGCGCACTAGCAGGGAGTTGAAAAGTTATGTCTGAGCACATCGTCTCGAAAAAACTCTACTTCGTCATCTTCGGCGCGCTGATGGTCTTGACGGCGCTCACGGTCTTCGCGGCCAACATCGATCTCGGCTCGGAGAAACTGAACACGGCCGTCGCGCTCGCCATCGCCGTCACGAAGGCCGTCCTCGTCGTGCTCTACTTCATGCACGTGCGCTACAGTTCGCGCCTGACCTGGATCGTCGTCGCGGGCGGCTTCCTGTGGCTCGCTATCATGGTCGGCCTCACCATGAGCGACTACCTGACGCGCGGCTTCCTGACTTACCCGCGCTGACCCCACGCGCGCCCCAATCCGTTCGACTCCGAAGCCCGCAGGCCGCGCCGCCTGCGGGCTTCTTTTGTGAACCTTGCGCCGCGCCCGAACGTTTACCGCAGGAGAGAAGCGGGGCGGGCGGGCTACGGTAAATCCTTTTCGTGTTGTGAAAATCCCTGCGGCGCGGATAAAATCAGCCGCGCCACGAGCGCGCATCTCGATAATTTGCTGACGGACGGGCGACGGTGATTGTATGACTGAACAATGCGACAGTTGCGGCGCGGAGTTGTTTGCGGGGCAGCAGTTCTGCCGCGCGTGCGGCACGCCGACGCGCCGGTTTTCCAGCGAAGACCTCCCCACGCAGATGCTCCCGCCGGGCGGACAGGAACAGCCGCCGCCCGCCGCGCCGACGCCGCTCGCCACTTCGCCGCTTCCCGCCCGCCACACCTCCGACCCGGTCTACGGGGCGGGCTATTCGCGCTACCAACCGCCGCCCGCGCCGCAACGCGCGACCGCGCCCGTCGTCGCGCCCGTCGCGCCGCCTCCGGCGCGCCGTTCCCATACGTGGCTCTATGCGGCGCTCGGCCTGCTCCTCTTCTTCGCCGGGGCGTCGGTTGTGGCCGGGCTGTTTTTTGTGAAGCGGCAGACGCAGCGCGTCGCGAAAACCATCGTGCGTCCGAACATGAAGATTCCCATGCCGCCCATGCCGCCGCCACCGCATCCGACGGGGGCGGGCGAAGCGGGCGAGACGATTTCCGGCCGGCAGTCCACCGTCTCGAAAACTTACCCGCTCCCGAAAGACGGCTCCTTCTCGCTGCGCAACTTCAGCGGCGACATCACGATAGAGGGTTGGGACGAACAGCAAGCCGAAGTGAAGATCATCAAGCGCGGCGGCGGCGGGGGCGAGGCCGAGGGCGTCGCGTTCCACGTGGCGCGCCAAGAGGGCGCGAATCGCCTCGTCTTCAACTCGACGCCGGAGAAACTCGGCGGCGGCGCGCGGGAAGTGCAGTACATCGTGAAACTCCCGCGCAACCTGCGCGAGTTGGAGATCGTCTCGATGAAATCGAACGTCGAACTCATCAACGTCCACAGCGCGTCGATCTCGATCAACGTGCAGCAGGGCAACATCGAACTCGAAGACGTGAGCGGCACGGTCAACTCGCGCACGACGAAGGGCAACACGACGGTTGTGCTGGCGGAGGCCGCGAAAGGCGCGCCGCAGGTCTTCCACGGCATCCACGGCAACATCGAACTCGAACTCGCCCCCGGCACCAACGCCGAACTCAAGGCCGAAACCGTTGACGGCGAGATCGACGTTGACGAAGATTTGCGGATCAAAGTCGAGCAGCGCGTGATCGGCCGGCAGGCGGTCGGCCGCATCGGCGCGGGCGGCCAGCCCATCGTCGTCAAGGTCGTCAGCGGCAACATCAAGATCAAGAGCTAAAGTCCTTCCGGCGTTGCGACCCGTCTGCGTGTTATGGCTGAAAAATCAATGTCGCCGCCGCCGCCGTGCGCCTCGCTTCCGGTCGTCCGCGCGGCCGCGCGCCTCCTGACGTTTCGGCTCACGGCCGCAGAGTTTGCCTGCCTCGACCAACGCCACCTCTTCTTCGGCCTCCTCTGCACATGGCTTGTCGGGATCGGTCGCTGGTGGGACGACGCGCGCGCGGGATGGCTGCAACACGCGGGCGTGGGTTCGTTGCTCTACATTTTCATCCTCGCGGCGCTGCTCTGGATCGTCGTCCTGCCGCTTAGACCGCACGCGTGGACTTATCGCCACGTTCTGACCTTCGTCTCGCTGACCGCGCCGCCCGCGTTGCTCTACGCGATTCCGGTCGAGAAGTTCGTCAGCCTTGCGTCGGCGCGCTCCCTCAACGTCTGGTTTCTGGCAACGGTCGCATTATGGCGCGTTGCCTTGCTGTTCAATTATCTTAAGCGGCACGCGCGGTTGCGCCCGCCCGCCATTTTCACGGCCTCGCTCCTGCCCGTTACAGCCATTATCGTCGCGCTTACCATGTTGAATCTGGAAAGAGCTGTGTTCGATGTGATGGGCGGCCTGCGCGAGCAGGGCACGGCGAACGACAATGCCTACGCCGTCCTGTTTCTGCTCTCCTTACTCTCAATGCTGTTATTCTTGCCATTGATAGTGTGCTACGTCGTTCTGATCGCGTTGGCGCGGTCTAAGAGTGATGAGTATCGAGTGGCGTCCGGCGGGTGAATCGGTATAATCGTTCGTCGCCTGACGAGCGGGCGCGCTCCTCTCCCGAAGTTTCAAGTTTTCAAGTCTGACCAAAATCTCCGTCGAGGAATATTGATGGCAATTTCGCTGAAGCCCGAATTTTTGAAGCGTTACAAAGACATCGCCGTGCTGTTTATGAAGTACGGCCGCTCCGATCTGGTGAAGAGTAGCGGCCTCGCAATCGCGCTCGGCGACGACTCGCCGGAAATCGCCGCCACCGCGCCCGAAGCGGGCGAACTCGCCGCCGACCTCGAACGCCTGGGGCCGACCTTCATCAAACTCGGCCAACTGCTCTCCACGCGCGCCGATATTTTGCCGCCGCCCTATCTCGAAGCCCTCACGCGCTTGCAGGATAACGTCGAGCCGTTCTCCTTCGCCGATGTGGAACGGATCGTCGAGGATGATCTGGGCGTGCGTCTGTCGAAGGCCTTCAACCGCTTCGACTCGATTCCGATGGCGTCGGCCTCGCTCGGACAGGTGCACCGCGCGGAGATGCGCGACGGGCGCGAGGTCGTCGTCAAAATTCAGCGGCCGGACATCCGCGAACAGATCGTGCAAGACATGGCCGCCCTCGAAGAACTCGCCACCTTTCTCGATTCGCACACCGAGATGGGCAAGCGTTACGACTTCGCGCAAATGCTCTCCGAGTTTCGCAAGAGTTTGCTGCGCGAACTCGACTACCGCACCGAGGCCGGGCACCTCACCGAGTTTGCCGAAAACCTGAGAGACTTCGACCTCATCATCATCCCGCGCCCCGTCTCAGACTTCACCTCGTCGCGCGTGCTGACGATGGACTACATCCACGGCAAGAAGATCACCGCGCTCCACCCGATCCGCCGCCTTGAGATCAACGGCTCGCGGCTCGCCGAACAATTCTTCCGCGCCTATCTCCAGCAGATACTCGTGGACGGCGTCTTCCACGCCGACCCGCACCCCGGCAACGTCTTTCTCACCGAAGACGAGCGCATCGCACTGCTCGACCTCGGCATGGTCTCGCGCATCATGTCGGGCTTTCAGGACAATCTGCTGCGTCTCCTCTTAGCCATCAGCGACGGGCGCGGCGAGGAGGCGGCCGACATCACGATCCGCATGGGCACGCGCAAGGAGAATTTCGACGAGGAGGAGTTCACGCGCGACGTGTCGGACATCGTGGCGCGCCACACCGACACGAGCATGACGAAGATCGACTCCGGGCGCGTCGTCTTGGAAATCCAGCGCATCGCCGCCGAGCGCGGTTTTCGTCTCCCGCCCGAATTCACCATGATCGCCAAAGCCCTGCTCAACCTCGATCAGGTGGTCTACACGCTCGCGCCCGACTTCGACCCGAACGCCGTCATCCGCAACTACGCGAGCCAGATCATGCAGCAGCGCATCCTGAAGTCGCTCGCGCCCGGCAACCTGATGACGAATTTGCTCGACGTGAAGGACTTCCTCGAACGTCTCCCCAACCGCGTCAACAAGATTCTGGACGCCGTGGGAAACAACGAGTTGGCATTGAAGGTTGACGCGATTGACGAGAAGAAGTTGATGGAGGGTTTGCAGAAGGTCGCCAATCGCATCACGGTCGGCCTCGTCATCGCCGCCATGATCATCGGCGCGTCGCTGTTGATGCGCGTCGAGACGAATTTCAAACTTTTCGGCTATCCCGGTCTCGCCATCATCTTCTTCCTCCTCGCCGCCGCCGCCGCCGTCTGGCTCGTCGTCGTCATTCTCTACTACGACGAAACGGCCGAAAAATGAGCCGTTTGCGGAACGCCGACGGCGGATGGGAGACGAGAAAACAAGGCGATTTTGCCGCCCGTTTTGCTCGACATCCGCCGTCCCGCATCCGTCTTTCGCCTTTGTCCGGGGCTTTTGCCTTTTTTTCGCACACAAGGCATAATATCTGCCGTCCACTCCTTCTCTCGCGCATCAACGGTGATGCGCCCCGCGCTGCGGAGAGCCAAAAGCGGCGGCGTCCGGATAGTTCGAGAGCAGGCCGGTATCAACTTGCAGAAGCTGCTCATCAGGGCATTCCGAACACGCGACTTCGCTGCTATCCGTTCACGAAGCCAAACAGCATTCGAGCTTCTCTTCACGCTCCCACGGGGCAGGAACTTCAGTTATGTCAATGAAACTTTACGTCGGTAATCTCAATTTCAAAACCACGGGCGAAGACTTGCAGGAACTGTTCGGGCAGGTCGGGACGGTGGAGTCGGCTTCGGTCGTGATGGATCGCGAGACCGGACGCTCGCGCGGCTTCGGCTTCGTCGAAATGGCGACCAAAGAAGAGGGCGAAGCTGCCATCACGCAGTTTAACGGCAAGGACTTCAACGGGCGTAACCTGAGCGTCAACGAAGCCCGCCCGCGCGAGGATCGCGGCGGCGGCGGCGGTGGCGGCGGCCGCGGCGGTTATGGCGGCGGCGGCGGTGGTCGCGGCGGCTACGGTGGCGGCGGCGGGGGCGGCTACGGCGGCGGTGGCGGCGGCGGTTACGGCGGTGGCGGCGGCGGCGACCGCGAGCCGCGCTGGTAACTGTGGGTCGGCGTTAGTTTAGTTTGCATTCGAGAGCACAACCGGAGATACGCCCCGGCCGATGGAAGTTCACGGTCGCCGGGGCGTTCTCGGCGTCAAGGTTTCGACCCTTGGCGGGCACAACAACATGGCGGCGAGCAGCTTCGGACGATTTCGTCAAACTCGTTCGCCAACTTCGGGTAAAGCGTGGGCGGCCGTCTCCTCTAGACGGATGCCCGTGCGCTTGATTTAACCAAAGGAGATTTTGTTTGGCTAAAGATGATCTCATTCCGGCCGAAGGCGTCGTGGTGGATAAATTGCCCAACGCTTTCTTTCGCGTCCGTCTGGATAACAGCGAACACATCGTGCTGGCGCAAATCGGCGGCAAGATGCGCAAAAATTTTATCCGCATCCTCCCCGGCGACCGCGTGCAAGTCGAAATGTCTCCCTACGATCTGTCCAGAGGCCGGATCACGTATCGGTATAAATGAAGGTGGATGGCGGATGGTCAACGGTGAACGGATAAAACCTGTCTTTAGTCCATCCGTCATTGACCCTGACGCTGTTCACCCGCCGCGGAGGTTTTAATGGAGAAACAGACTTACGCCGTGGGCGACCGCGTGGAGAAATGGTGCGAGGCGTGCGGCGAGGAGCGCGGCCACGTCGTCGCGACGGTGACGAAGCGCGGCTTGATCTCGCGCGTCAACTGCCCGAAGTGCGGCACGCGCAGTTCGTTCAAAACGAGCGCGCAATCGGCGGGCACGCGCAGTGGGGCGCAGACCGGCACGCCCTACGATTGGACGCGCACCTATCGCGCCGGGCAGACTATGCTCCACCCGACCTACGGGCTGGGCGAAGTGATGGCGCTCGTCGAGCCGAAGAAAATCGACGTGCTCTTTTCGGATCGCATGCGCCGCCTCGTTCACGGCCGCGCCGACGCCTAGAGCGCGACGCACGCGCGTCGCTTGACCTTTAGCAAATTTTTGATTAACAAATAGTAAGCAGATCGCGCGCGAACAACTTTTAAGCGAAGACTTCCGCCGCGTAAAATTGAGATCAGGAGATAAGATGGCAACCGTTAACGTCAACCAGGGTGAATCAATCGAGAGCGCGCTGCGCCGCTTCAAGCGCAAGGTGATGACCGAAGAGATCATCAAAGACGCGAAGAAACACGCCTTCTTCATGTCGAAGGGACAGAAGGCGAAACTCAAGTCAGCCCTCGCCCGCAAGCGCAACAAGAAGAAACGCCGCCCGCCGCAAGCGCAACCGCGCGGCTAAGGCGAAGCGTTGAGTTCGACACGAGAGAGAAGCCCGCGACACCGGCGATAAGGGTCGCGGCTTCTCCTCTTTTTGTGTCCGGGCGAAGGTTTTTACGCGCCCCGGAGGCGAGCGCGCATTATCGCCGCTTCCGCCCGCCCGCGCTCTTTCCCGGCCGCTTCGACGCGCCCGCCCGCTTCCGGCCGGCGCGAAAAAGGCGCACGCCTTCCTCGACGACCCGCTGCGCGCGTTCCGCGCCGAAACGTCCCAACGGCTCAAAACGCTTCCCCTTCATTTCGCTGTAAGAGACGAAGAAGTGCTCGATCTCGTCCAACAGGTTCGCGCTCAGTTGGCTGAGCGCGCGCACCTCCGCGTGGTTGCGCGCGTTGGCGGCCACGGCGATGAGACGGTCGTTGCGCGTCGTCTCGCCGTCCCTCTCGGTCTGTTCGGCTTCGACGACGCCGATGAGACGGGCTTCGACGAGGCAGCCGGTGAAGGCCGCCTCGTCCATGAGCACGAGCACGTCGAGCGGGTCGCCGTCGCCGCCGAGCGTGGACGGAACGAAGCCGAAGTCGAAGGGGAAGACCGCCCCGGCGGGCAGCACGCCGCCGAGTTTGAAGAGGCCGAGTTCCTCGTCGTAGTCGAACTTGTTGCGGCTGCCGCGCGGCGTCTCGATGATCACGCGCAGGGCGGCGTCGGCCGCGTAGGGCGCGAGGTGCGAAAGCCTCGCGGCGGGTGAAGATTTTGCGTGCATGGCTTCCTTTCGGGTCGAGTCCGCGACCCAACCGGGGCGAAAGTCGCGACGGTAGGAATCTATCCGGAACGTAAAACGCAAGATAGAGAGATAACGTCACGCGGAGTTGATCCAACTCTCACGATTCGTTGCCCCCAAAGCAGCGCGCGAGGCGCGACCACGCAACTGCCCCTTATCCCGATTGATTGTTATAATGCGTTCGATTAAATGTTCTCACGTTTGAACCGGCCGGCGGCGGCGAAGTCTAACTCAGCGCGGGAGTTGAACGAGATGGAGATGTCGCAGTTGCGCGCGTTTCGAGTTGTTGCCGAAACGTTGAATTTCACGCGCGCCGCCGAACGCCTGCACCTGACGCAGGCCGCCGTCAGCCACCAGATCAAGGCGCTCGAAACCGAACTCGGCGAGCCGCTCTTTATTCGCCTCAAGCGCGGCGTGAAATTGTCGCAGGCGGGCGAGGCCGCGCTCGAATACGCCGAACGCATTCTCGCCGAGGTCGAAGCCCTGCGCGAAAAGGTATCGGGCGCGGAGCGTGCGCTCGCCGGGCGCGTGCGCGCGGCGGCGGCCACGCAAGCCTTCGTGCATCTCTTCGCCACCCTCTTCGAGTCATTCATGCGCGCGAACCCGAACATCGAACTCTCGTTCCGCACCACTGTCAGCACCGAGCAGACGTTGGCCGACGTGCTGACGGGCGCAACCGATGTCGGGTTCGCTTCGCTGCCCGTCTACTCCCCGGCCTTGCAGGTAACCGAGTTGTTTGAGGACGAACTCGTGCTCGTCGTCGGCCGCGCGCACCGCCTCGCCCCCGACGGCGGCGGCGGCGTCGGCGCGGCGACGATCAAACAGATCGAGCGCGAACGTTTGATCATGTTCGAACGCGGCACCTCGATCCGCCGCACCACCGAAGACTTCTTCAAACGCGCCGCCATTCGCCCGGCTCTCGCGCTCGAATCCAACGACACGTATTTCATGAAGCGCATGGTGGAACAGGGTTTGGGCATCTCGATTTTGCCCTTGTGGGCGGTGCGCGAAGAGGTGGAAGCGGGCAAGCTCAAGCAGTTGGAGATCGTGGGTCACACGCTGCGCCGCACGGTCGCCATGATCTCGCTCGGACGTTTTCAGCCCGCGCCCACGCGCGCCTTCCTCGCCTTCATGCTCTCACACAAAGCGCAACTGCAAGAGATGGCCGCGGCGGGCGAACCCGTCGCCTCCGCCTGAAATTTCAACTTCCCGAATCGTGTTAATAACCCGCGCGCCCGGACGTTTAAGGTGTCAGCGGTAGTGTCTCGCGCGGCGGGGCGGGCTTTTTCGCGCGCCCGCCGGGACGGCCGCGCGGCGCGCGAGACGACGGCCGCCTCCGGGCGTCGCGAAGTTCCGCAAACCTTCCGCGCGGATTCGGCGTATACATTCGCGACTCGGTTTCATGCTCGCCGGTTCGTCTCAAGTTTTATGAGAAACGTTTACACCTTTTATCTCGACGCCACGCGGATCGCGCTCAGTTCCATCTTCGCGCACAAGCTGCGCGCCTTCCTGACTTTGATCGGCATCATCATCGGCGTGGCCTCGGTGGTGGTGGTCGGCGCGGCGATCAGCGGGCTGAACACCTACGTCATCGACAAGGTCGGGAAGATGCTCGGCTCGAACCACTTCATGATCGCGCGCATGGTGAATTCCGGCGAGTTGTCCGAGGAGGAGTTGGAGCGTCGGCAGCGGCGCAACCCGCGACTCAATCACCTCGACGTGGAATGGCTCCGCCGGCATTGCACGCAATGCACGATGGTCGGCGCGCAGGCCGGGCGCGGCGCGACGTTCGAGCAGGAGGGCAAGAGCTTTTACGGCGGCATCGTCTTCGGCGTGACGGCCAACATGGGCGACATCGAAGACAAGACGATGGCGGACGGTCGCTTCATCCAACCCGAAGAGGAGGAGAGCGGCGCGCTCGTCGTCGTGCTCGGCGGCGACATCAAGGACAAGTTCTTCCCCGACATAGACCCCATCGGCAAAACCCTCAAGGTGGGCGGGCTGCCCTTGCGCGTCGTCGGCGTGGAGGAAAAGCGCGGCCCCATCTTCGGCGACCTCGTGGACAAACATGTCTACATCCCGCTCTCGACCTTCGGGCGCATCTACGGCCGGCCGCGCGACATTCAGATTCACGGCAAAGGCGCGGCGCGCGAAACCTTCCAGTACACGATTGAAGACGCGCGCACCGCGCTCAGAAATTATCACCAACTCGTCGGCAGCGAAGAGGACGATTTCGGCCTCGTCAACACGGAAGAACTGGGCGGCCAGATCGATGAGTTCACGGGGGCGATTGCGGCGGTCGTCGTGCCCATCACGTTCATCTCGCTCGTGGTGGGCGCCATCGTCGTGATGAACATCATGCTCGTCTCCGTCACGGAGCGCACCTTCGAGATCGGTTTGCGCAAGGCTCTCGGCGCGCGGCGCAAGCAGATCATGATGCAATTTTTGATCGAGTCTTCGACGCTGTGCGCGCTCGGCGGCATACTCGGACTCCTGCTCGCCGCCGCGCTCGCCGCGCTCATCTCGGCGACGACGCCGATCCCCATGACGATCACGCTCGGCTACGTGCTGCTCGCCATCTTGTCTTCGGGCGGCATCGGCATGATCGCCGGACTTTATCCGGCCTACAAAGCGTCGCGCCTCGATCCCATCGTCGCGCTCACCAGAAATTAGGCCGGAACCGAGGCGCGGACGCTTTAAGCGCGCGAGTGTAGAGAAGAAGTTATGAGACTGCCCGGATTGCTCACGAAAGAAATTTTGGCGATGTCGCTCGACAGCATTCGGGCGCACAAGTTCAGAAGCGTGCTGACGACCATCGGCATCGTCATCGGCGTCTTGACGGCCGTGGTCATCGCCTCGATCCTGACGGGCTTGCGCGGCAACATCGTCCGCATCGTCGAAGAGTACGGGTCGAACAATCTCTACGCGTTTCACCTGACGACGGGGCCGCAACTCGGCGAGCGCGATCAAAACGAGCGCGCGCGCAAGGTCTTGACGCCCGAAGACGGCGAGGCTTTGAAGGCTGCGCCCGCCGTCGAAGACGTGGCCTTCGAGTCGCCGAACATCGGCTACGGCGGCGGCCCCTTCGACGACACGATCACCTATCAGGGCAAAACCTATCGGCGCGGCAACACGAAGGGCGTCACGGCGAACCACGCCTTCGTGCTCAACACGCCCGTGCGCGAAGGCCGCTTCATCTCCGAGCAGGACGACATCTACCGGCGCAACGTGATGGTCATCGGCGTCAACGCGGCGGACGCGCTCTTTCCCGATCAGCCCGACAACATCGTCGGCAAAGAGGTGAAGATGGGCGGCTACGTCTTCGAGATCATCGGCGTGCTGGCGAAGCGCAAGAACACCGTGATGGGCGAGAACGAAGAGGACAACGCCGTGCTCGTACCCTTCCGCACCGGACTCCAGATCGCGCCCGCCCGCCGTTTCCTCATCCTCGTCATCCGCGCCAAGGCGGGACAGGTGCAGGCCGCGCTCGATCAGGCGGAAGAAATACTGCGCGCGCGGCGCGGCGTG
Source organism: Pyrinomonadaceae bacterium (assembly GCA_035644995.1). Classification (GTDB taxonomy): domain Bacteria; phylum Acidobacteriota; class Blastocatellia; order Pyrinomonadales; family Pyrinomonadaceae; genus JAIVJZ01. Next base: position 15,235 of record DASQNL010000348.1, read on the forward strand.
AAATTCAACGAGCCGAACAATTTCGACGTGAAGACGGCGAGCGCCTTTATCGAACAGTTCGACAGCATCACGGCGATGGTCGGCGTGAT
>DASQNL010000349.1:0-5244 GCA_035644995.1 Pyrinomonadaceae bacterium
AGCGGCTCGATCAAATCAAGCATCGGTCTCGGCATACTTCTGCACGAAGGCATCGGCGATACCATCCGCGTCTCGCTCGCGGCCGAACCGCACGAAGAGGTGCGCGTCGCGTGGGAGATATTGAAGTCGCTGGAATTGCGACAGCGCGGCGTGACGGTGGTGGCGTGCCCGACCTGCGGCCGGCTCGATGTGGACGATTTCGTCGGCATCGTCACCGAGATCGAACGCCGTCTCGCGCACATCGAGGAGCCGCTGCACCTGTCGATCATGGGTTGCGCCGTCAACGGGCCGGGCGAGGCGCACGATTCCCAACTCGGCGTTACGTTCGGGCGCGGCGTCGGCATGATCTACAAGGACGGCAAGCCGATGCGCAAAGTGGCGGGCGCGGACATCGTCGAAGCCTTCGTCGCGGAGACCGAAAAACTGGTCGCCGAAGGCGCGGCGGCCAAAGCCGGGGAGTCGCCTGCGCTCGTCGCCAGCGAAAGATAAAGACAGGGCAAGGGGGAAAGGGTAAGGGGGAAAGGGAAGCGCCAGAGATGGTCTTTCCTTTCCCCCTTACCCTTTCCCTTTTGCCCCTCCGGCTTTCTCATCCGCTAGCCATCGAGAGCAGCAGCGCGTCGGTGGCGACGCGGCGGTTGACGTTGACGGCGAGTTGGCCGCGCAGATCTCGTATGCGCGCCATCCAGTCGGCCGCGCGGCGGCTATCGAGTCCCGCGCCGAGACGCGCGAGACGCGGGCGGAGGTCTTCGTTGACGATCTTCGCCGCGGGGTCGAGCGAGAGCAGCCACGCGTCGCGGATGAGCGTTTCGAGTACGTCGAGTCGCGGCTCAAACTCGTCCTTGCGCTTCGCGTCGCTCAGGTCTTCGGCGGCGCGCAGCAAACGCACGCGATCAGCCTGAACGCCCGTCAGCGCATCGAGAACGGAGAGCATCGCCTCGCGCCCTTCACGATAGGCGTCGAGGTTGAGCGAGAGGGCGAGGCCGAGGCGGCCATGCGCGAGGTGCGCGGCCAGCCGCGCCTCTTCGCCCGCGCGCCGCTTGTTGCCGACCAGATATTTTTCGATCTCTTCCGCCGTGAGCGGCGCGAAACGGATCGTCTGGCAGCGCGAGCGAATCGTCGTGAGCAGGTTGGCGGGACGCGCGGTTACTAAGATGATGTACGACGTGGGCGAAGGTTCTTCGAGCGTCTTGAGAAGCGCGTTGGACGCCTGGGGGTTCATCTTGTCCGCATCCTCGATGACAAAGACACGCGCCTTGCCTTCGTGCGGGCGGAAGTTGGTTTCAAGCTCAACGTCGCGTATTTGGTGAACGTTAATCACGCGTTTGTCGGTTCTGATTAACCCGACATCCCTGTGCTCGCTCCAAATGATGTGTTTGGCGTCGTCGGTCTTATCGGCCGGGGCGTCCGCGAAATGCGCGATGCGGACGCACGAAGAACATTTGTCGCAGGCTTCGACGCCGGCGAGGGCGAGGCAGTTGAGAGCTTTGGCGAGTTCGAGCGCGAAGAGTTTTTTGCCGATGGCATCTTCGCCCGCGAAGAGGAGCGCGCCCGGCACGCGCCGCGCCGCGAGCATGCGGCGCAGCGTCTCTTTCGCGCGCTGGTTTCCGACGAGATGATCAAACATAGCAATAGCAGTTTAGAGGCCGGTGGCGAGAAGGTGGAGTTTACCGTGGACAGGCTTTTGTGTTAACCGACCCCGGACACTTTCATCTCTCGCCTCCGGCCTCTAGCCCCGGCTTTCGATGAACGGGACGACGATGTCGAGCACGTGCGCGTGTATTTCTTCGACGGAGAGGCTCGCATCGATAATTCGCACGCGGGCGGGTTCGGCGGCGGCGATCTGTAAATAGGCGTCGCGCACGCGCGCGTGAAAATTTTCCGCTTCGAGTTCGAGCCGGTCGCTCGGCGCGGCGTCGCCGCCGCCGCCGGTCGTCCGACGGCGAGCGCGTTCTTTGCTTTCGGCGACGGAGAGATCGAAGAGGAGCGTCAAATCGGGCTTGAGGCCGCCGGTGGCTAGGGCGATCACTTCCGTCACGAGCGAAGGCTCGAAGCCGCGCCCCGCGCCCTGATAGGCGACCGTGGCGTCGGCGTAGCGGTCGGAGAGCACGACGCGCCCGGCGGCGAGCGCGGGGCTGAGCAGAGCGCGCACGTGTTGGGCGCGGTCGGCGGCGTAGAGCAAAAGTTCGGCGAGCGGGTCAACCTGTTCCTGGGCGTCGAGCAGGGTTTCGCGCAGGCGCGCGCCGAGCGGCGTGCCGCCGGGTTCGCGCGTCTGCACCACGTTCAGGCCGCGCAGGCGCAGCACGCTCGCCAGCATACGCACTTGCGTGGACTTGCCCGAACCGTCTATGCCTTCGAAGGTGATGAATGTGCCGTTCAAAAAAAGTGGGACTCCGTCGGGTTGTGGGGGAGGGGTTGAGGGGTCAGCCGTCGGAGCGGTCTGAGGCGTCGCCGCCGCCGCCGCTACTGCTCGCGCCTGCTCCCTCGCCCGCGTCGAAAGAGTGTGCGGCGCGCAGTTCGCCGCTGGTGTGGCGGCGCGTGTGTGAGATGGTGGAGATCGCGTGTTTGAAGATCAACTGTTCCTGCACGCCGGCTTCCAGCAGCACCGAAAATTTGTCGAAACTCTTGATGCGACCCGTGAGCTTCGCGCCGTTCATCAGGTAGATCGTGACGGCGTCTTTTTCGCGTCGTACCGTGTTCAGAAAAGCGTCCTGAATATTTTGGGGAGAAGGCTTCGTGTCCACTGCAACACTCCACACCGATTGACTAGTAATTATTAGTGTCGTCAGATTACAACACGCCGTCAAGCGTGACAAGTAAATGTTGACGCACGCCACTTAAAACGGCCGGGACGGCCGCGCGGTTACCAAATTCGTCGCCCTTTGACTTTGCGCCTGCGCCCCGGACAGGCTCATTCCGCGCCCGCTTCGAGCAATCGGGCGACGCGCGCGCAGACGCGTTGCTGCACTTCCGGCGAGTCGCCGAAGCCCTCGAACCACTCGACGCCCGCTTCGCGGCGAAACCATGTTAACTGGCGTTTGGCGTAATGGCGCACGTCGAGTTTGGTCTGCTCCAGCGCGCTCTCGCGCGTGCGCCCGCCGCGGATAAATTCGACGACGCGCCGGTAGCCATGCGCGCCGAGCGCGTTGGAGGCGGCGGGCACGCCCGCTTCCAACAGGCCGCGAACCTCTTCAATCAAGCCCGCCTCGAAATGGCATTCGGCGCGCCGGTTGATGCGTGCGTAGAGATCGGCGCGCGGAGGCGAGAGGGCGAAGATGCGGATGCGCGCGGCGAAGGCGGGGGGCGCGGCGCGCGCGGGTTGTTGGAGCGAGAGCGACGCGCCCGTCTGCACCCGAACTTCGAGCGCGCGCTGCACGCGCGACCAATCGCGCGGTTGGAGACGCGAGGCGGTGGCCGGGTCGAGGCGGCGCAGAATTTTGTGCAGACGCTCCGCGCCGCGTCGCTCCCTGATCCGCGTCAGGCGCGCGCGCAAGGCCGCGTCGGTCGGCGGACTCGGAAAGAAAGGTTCCCTGAGCGCGCGCAAGTAGAAGCCCGTCCCGCCGACGAGAAGGGCGAGACGGCCGCGCGCTTCGATCTCCGCGATCTTTTCCGCCGCCGCCTCAGCCCACGCGCCGGCCGTGTAGTTGAATGCGGGCGGCACGAAATCGAGCAGGTGATGCGGCACGCCGCGTCTCTCGGCGAGGGGCACTTTCGCCGTGGCGATCTCGATGTCTTGATAGACCTGCACGGAATCGCAGTTGATGATCTCGCCGCCGAAGCGCAAGGCCAACTCGATGCCGAGGTCGCTTTTGCCCGAAGCCGTCGGGCCGACGACGGCGATGATCGGTGGTGAATGTGTTGGAGAACTCACGCGGCGGAGAAGTAGAGACGAAAGATGAGCACGACCCAGAGGATCGCCAGCAACGCGAGCGCGCCGACCAGTTGTGCGCGAGAGAAACGCATAAAAGCCGCGAATCGTGAACAGTCAATCGTGAATAGAGGAAGACGGGTTCTCTCTCGTCACGATTGACTGTTCACTAAAAACTCTTCCAGTTGTTCGTCAGTCGGACGGACGAGGGCACGCTCGCCGCGAGCGAAGACGGGGACGAGATTTTGTCTCGTCAGCCGGTACATCGCGCGCAACGCGCCGAAGTCGCGTTGCACGTCGCGTTCGACGTAGGTTATCCGGTGGCGCGCGAGCCACCGCCGCGCGCTATCGCAAAGCGGGCACTGGGGCACGACGTAGAGCGTGACGGCGTTGGCGGCGGGTGTCTCCGGCATATGGTTCGGGCGTGCGGCTTCGGCGCGCGGCAGGCCGCTCAGTACATCTTCGTCAGGTCGATTCCCGTGTAATAGTTTTTGAGAATCTGTTCGTAGCCGAGACCGGCGCGCGCCATCCCGTATGCGCCGACCTGACACATGCCGACGCCGTGACCCCAGCCGCGCCCCGTGAAGACGAAACTCGTGATGCGCCCCGCTTCGTCGTACTTGCGGTCGATCACAAAGAGTTGTTCGCGCAGGCCGAGGGCGGAGCGAATCCGTCCGCCGCGCACGTGCGCCGTGCCGCTCGCGCCCGTGACTTCGAGATCGAGCGCGCGGCGCGATGACCCGCGTGCGACGACGCGCAGGTCAACGAGCGAACCGATGCGGCCGGTACGGCGCGCGAGCCGGTTGGCGACCTCGGCCACGCTCAAGGTGGTCGTCCAAGTCGTATAAGGCGAGACGCGTTCGGCGGACGCGCCCTTCGGCGGCGCGTGCAACTCAAGATAGTCAACCGCGCCGCGCGCGTCCGTGTGATAGGCGACGGGTTCGCCGCCCACGACGCTCACGCTGCGCGACTGGAACAGCCCGTCGCCGAAAGCGCGGAAGAGATAAGCATCGGCGGCGAGCGCGAGCGCGCGCTCCGGCGACTTGCCCGCGCGCACGACGAGCGTGCCGCCGACGGGCGGCCGCGCCGTGGCCTTCTGCAACCCGAACAGGCCGCGCGCTTCGAGCAGGCTGACGACGGTGTGGATGGCGCGCGCGCGCGACAAGGGCTGGCGTGGCCTGAGCGTCGCATCCGGGTGGAGCGAGAGATGCCCGTCGCGCAGGAGCATCGCCACGTCGGCGCGATTCTGCGCGGGGATGTCTTCGGCGTCGCGGAAGGCGAGCAGGTAGTTTATGTCGTCGGCGGAGAGCAGAACGTCCGCGCGGCTTTCGCCGTCGAGCGTGAGCGCGAGCGCGGTGCTGAATCCGGGCGGGCGCGTC
>DASQNL010000350.1:0-1576 GCA_035644995.1 Pyrinomonadaceae bacterium
CGATAACGCTTGTCCGCCGGGGGCTGCGCGGCGGGACGTGCCGCGCCCGCGCCGGTCGCGCCCGCCGCGACCGCCTGCTTCGACCCGCTGCCGCCGAGGTTGAAGAGGAACGTTTTGATGAGTCGCATATTGACTTGAAAGATACCCGCGCCCGTGCCGTAGTTGCGTGGGATGAGGGGTTGTCCGGGCGACGGATTCGGGTCGAATGCGCCGTAGGGCGTGACGACGACGCCGGGCTTCGTCGGGTCGGTGGCGAAGGCCGGGCGGTCGTTGAAGATCGAGTCGCCGTTGGTGTCGCGGCCGGTGGTGATGTTGAAGCGGCCGGGCGACGCCGCCCTGATCATCGTCGCCCACACCATGTCGCTCCAGGGCAGCTTGACGTTGGCTCCCGTCGTGGTGAAGGCGCGCACGTCGTAGGAAGCCCGACCGTACTCGGCGGCGAGATCGTAGGAGTTGGCGGGGAAATCGAATGCGCCTTCGGTGTCGTTGGTTTCGCGGCTCAGGCCGTTGTTGGAAAAGATGGAGATGCGCTTGGTCAGATCGGTCGTCAGGTTGACGAAGACGGTGTTGTCTGTGTCCAGACCGCCGCCTTCGAAGAGGTAGATGTTACCGACGTTGCCGTAGGGGCGCACACCGCTGCCGGGCACGGCCGGGTCGAACGTGCCGGGCAGCGGCGCGTTGATGTTACGCGAGCGCAGCGATTGAAGGTCGCGCTCGTAGATGTAGGTGACGGCGAGCGTCGTGTTGCGCGCCCACTTTTGTTCGAGGCTGATGGCGCTGCGAATTGAGTAAGGCGTCTTGAGGGTCGGGTCGATGCGGCGGACGGTCTGCTGAAGGGCTGCCGCGGCCAGTTGCGCGGTGGTGGGAATGTTGGGGTAGAAGTCCGGGTCGGCGACGATGTACTGCTGCTGGTTGATGCCGTTGAAGCGGTTGACGTTCAGCGTCAATTCGTCTTCCACGCGGAAGTAGAAGAGTCCGATGCCGGCGCGGATCACCGTCGTCGGCCGCTTCGACTTGGAAGAAATTATCGGCGCCCACGCGACCGACAGGCGGGGCGCGAGGTCGAGGCGGTCGTGAATGTTGTTCTGCGTCTCGAAGCGCAGGCCGTATGAGAGCGTGAAGTTGGGCGTCATGCGCCAGTCGTCCTGGGCAAAGCCGGCGAGGTCATACTGGGTGACGCCGGCGCGCGGGTCTCCGCCCGCGATGCTGAATTGCGCGGGGCGGACGCCCGGCACGCCCGTGAGCACCTGCCGGTACTGTTCGAGCGACGAGAAGACAAACGTGCCGCTGAAGTTCGACGGGGCGACATCCGAGATGCGCAGGGCGCGCAGGCGACCGCCCGCCTTCCAGGTGTGCTGGCCGCGCACGCCGGTCGTCACGTTTTGCAGTTCGATGCGGTCGCTTTCGTTGAGCGCGAGTCCGAAGGACGAGCCGCCGCTGGTGAAGGCCTGCTGCACGGCGATGACCGGCAGCGAGGCGTTGCCCTCCTGCCGGCGGCGGCTGCTGATGAATTGAAAGCGCGTCTCGTTGAGAATGGACGGGCTGAGGACGGCCGTCTCGGTCAGTTGCAGGATGT
>DASQNL010000351.1:0-11023 GCA_035644995.1 Pyrinomonadaceae bacterium
CATAAACCACTTCGACCGACGCCACCGTGCGCCCCTCGAAACGGCTCAAATCGGTGACGCCCTCAACTGCGCGCGCGGTCGCGCCCGCCCGCCCCGCGCACGCGACGAGCAGAAGAAGGACGAGGATGAAACGACGATCAAGCACCTTGTTTGTCCGTTGTCCGTTGTTCGTGGTCAGTTGTTTTACTCTCACTTAAGTTGAAACTTTCATCTACAGCCCGCCGCCTGCGAAATCACAAACAACGGACAACCGACCACCGACCACCGACGGTTTTTCAGAATCTCTTTCTGAAGCGAATCTCAAAACTAAAATTGTCGTTCCCCGACCGCAGCGTGTTGGTCGCGCCCTGCTCGTATTGCGCGATGAACGAGAGCCGGTCGGAGACGCGGTATTCGAGCGCGAGCACCTGGTTTTGATCCGTCGTCACGTTGGTCGAATAGGTGAGACTCAAGTTGCGGTTGATCTGCCGCCCGACGGTGAGCCGCGCCGTCGGGCTTGAGCCGCCGCGACCGGCGATCAGCGGATCGATCTCGAAGCGGTTCAGGCCGAACAATTTGTCCGTCGCCTTCTGCACGGGATTGTTGATGAGCGTGTCGGTCAACAAACTCGTCGCCGTGCCGAAGCCGGTCTGGGCGAGCGTCGCGCCGCCCTCCTCGCTGCGGTTCAAGTCGCCCGTCGTGATCAGCGCGACCACGTCAGATTGCGGGAGCGCGGGGTCGCTGCGGACGATGGCGTTCGGCGAAGAGAGCGGCCCCGTCAAGCTCACGATGACGCGATAGCCTTTGATCTCGGCCTCGGCCTGAATGCTCAGAATGGGATCGGCGTTGGCGCGCGCGGGCAGGTCGATGAAGGCGCGCGTCAATTCGTAACGGTCGTTGCGGAAGTTGAGCGTGCCGCGCGAAACCGTGACGCGCCCGCCGATGAGCGGCTCCTCCAACGAACCGCGCACCTGCAAATTGACCGAGCCGACGATGTCGGCCAGATTGTTGCGGACGACGAGCGCGTCGCGCCCTTCGACGCGGAGGTCGAGCCGGAGGTTTGCGCCGAAGCCGCCACCCTCGCCGCCGCCGCCCTCGCTGATGGTGGCCTCGCGGCGGCGATTGATGAAGTCCGCGAGTTCGATGTCTTCGGTGTACTCGGCGCGACGCAGATTGACGAGGCCGGAGAGCGAGAGCAACTGCGCCTGCGCGCGGCCTTGCAGGACGAGGTTGGCGTCGGCGGTGGCGCGGATGTCCTGCGGCAGCGGCACGGTGACGTTCTCGGCGCGCACGTTGAAGCGGAAATCCGTGGGCGTGAAACCGACCAGCAGGCCGCCGCCCGTGACATTGACGCGCCCGCCGCCGAGCGTGCCCGTCAGCGAGTCGATCTGCGCGCGGTCGGCCGTGAAGCGCACGCTCCCGTTGATGTTCTGCACGGTCAGGCGTTCGTCCGTCAGGAGCGTCGAAAGGGACGCGCCCGCCAGCGACGCCGTGCCCGTCAAGCGCGGGTCTTCAAACGTTCCGGCGACGCGCACCTCCAGGTGCGACGTGCCCGCGAGGAAGATGTCGGGCGAGATGCCGTTCAAAACGCGCAAATTGAGATCGCCGACGACGGTGAAATTCTGCCGCCCGCCTGCGCCGAGCGCGGCCGAACCGCCGAAGACGATGTTCGTGCCCGTTCCGGTGAACTGCGTCTTGTCGAAGACGATCTCGTTCGGCGAAAACTGCACGATGAGCGGGTCGGCGGCGGCGAGTTGCACGTCGGCGATCTGCAAGACCAACTGCGTGAACTGCGCCGTGCCGCGCAAGCCCGCGGCGGAGAAAGCGCGCTCGCCCTCGGCGTTTTCGCCGAACAGCTCGCCCGAAGCGCGCAGCGTGCCGGTCGCGCGCCCCGTCACGCGCACGTTCGAGTTGGGCAACAGCGTGGCGAAGAGTTGGGTCAAATCCTGATTCGTCAGCGTGGTTTCGACGGACGTGGTCAAACCTGCGCTGGCGAGGTCGACCGTGGCGCTGACGACTTGCGGCTGGCCGAGGATGCCGGTCGTCAGTTGCAAATTGAACTTCTGATTCTCGGTGCGCCCGACGAGCGCGAGCGTGCCCGCGTTCTGACCGTTGATCGACACGTTGCGCCCCTGCCCGTCAATCTGCACGTCGAAGCTGCGCGGGTCGGTCAGAGTTCCTCTGGCCGTGGCGGTGAAATCGGCCATGCCGGAAACTTGCGGCGACGCGCCGCCCGCGAGTCCGGCGAGCGCGCCGAGGTTCACGCCCGTCCCTTGAGCCTGCAAATCGAATGTTTGCGTCTCGGTATCAACTGTGCCTTTGGCCGTGAGGCGTCCGGCGCGGAAGCGCGCGTCGAGGTTTTCGAGCGTGACGGTGGTGCCGCTGAAAGTGGCGCGCGCGACGATCTCGTCGAAGGGTTCGCCGTTGATCTGGCCGGGGCCGGAGCGCACGTCCGCGCTGCCGGTCAGGGCGGAGGGGATGCCGCGCACGCTGACGCGCCCGGAAGTGGGGCCGACGGTGGCGAGTTGCGAACTGACACCCGACCCGCCGGCGGCGGGCAGCGCGGCGAGCAGGCTGCCGATGTCGATGCGTTCGAGCGTCGCTTCGATTGAGCCGTTGTTCGAGCCGTCGAGCGGGTAACGAAGCGCGAACTGCGCGTTGCCGCCGCCGCTCTGCGTGAGCCGCCCGTCGGGCACGCGCACCTCCGTGGCGGTGGTTTCGACGGAAGCGGCGAGCGCGCCGAGGTTGCGGTCGTTGACGAGGAGCGAGGCGAGCGAGGCGCGGCCGGAGACGGCCGGAGCATCGAGCGCGCCGCGAATCGTGCCGTTGAACTCAAGCCGCCCGGCGAGGCCGACACGGTAAGTCGTCAAACTCTCTTCGAGCGCGGGGATCAGGTTGGACGCGACGAGCACGCGCTGGAGTTCGGCCGCGTCGGAGGAGGCGAGGTTGACGTTTAAATTCGAGTCGCCTTTGAAAGAGAAGTCGCCGGAGGCCGTCAATTCGCTCGCGCCCGTGCGCAGGTTCGCGCGGTCTAAACGAAACTGCCCGCGATTCGCCACGAGCGCGAGTTCGCCCGTCAGGGGCGTGCGCCCGTTGGCGTCGTTGCCCGTCTCGCCCGCGAACTGCGCGTTGAGCGTGCCGCTGGCGGCCTCGAAGTTAGTGCCCGGCATCGTGAGATTGACCGCGCCGGTGGCCGCGCCCGCAATCGGCACGGCGCGCCCGGTGAGCACCGCCAGAAGTCCGCCCACGTCGAGACCCTCGAAGGCGGCGTTGACGCGCGATGCGCCGCCGCGCGCCGTGCTGATCACGGCGTTGCCGTTCGCGCGGCCGTTGAGGGCTTGGGCGGTGAAATTGTTGAGTTGGATTTCGCTGTTCGTCGCCACCACCGAGCTTCGCGCCGCGCCGAGCGCGATGTCGCCGAGCACGCCGCCGCCGAGACTCAAATCCGCGCTCGCGCGGTAACGACCCGAAGGCTCAAGCACGAACTCGGGGCGCGCGAGTCGCACCTGCTCGGCGCGCCCGGCCTGCGCGCCGTTTCTGAAAGCGACCGTGCCGACGTTGATGTCGCCCGAAGACCCCTGAACGCGCCCGTTGTCCTGAATGGAGAGACGCACGCCCGCGACGTTGAGCTGGCCGAGCGTTGCGCCCGCCGCCGTCGCGCCGCGCACGACGACGCTGCGGGCGAGAATGTTCGTGACGCCGTTTCGCCCCGTCGCCGTGATGCCGCTTGCGGTCACTCCGTTCACGCGCGCGTCCTTGGTCACGAGCGCGCCCGCGTTCACGGTCGCGGCCGAGCCGGTGAACTCCCGGCCGTCTTCGGAGGCGTTGAAGCGCACGTCCGCGGCTTGCGCGCCCGCGATGCTCACGTCGGGCGTCTTGATGTTGCCCGCCGCGACGCGCGGGAGCGTTCCCGATAGGCGGCCGTCGCGGTATTCGGCGGCGGCGTCGCTCAAGATCAAGTTGGCGATGGAGGTTGCGCCGGAGCGCGCGGCGGCGGCGCGGAGTTCGCCGAGGAAACGGAAATCGCTGCCCGTGCCCATCACGCCGCCGCGAATCTGGATGAGATTCAGAGTGAAGTCGCCGGCCGTGAGCATCTCGGCGACGGCGCGGCCTTGCGCCTCGTAGTTCTCCACGCCCTGCGCCGTGCCGCGCGCGGTCGCGTTCAAACCTTTGAGACGAATGTTTCCGGCGGCGAGCGCGTCGGATTGAATCTGGCCGTCCACCTGAAACTTGTCGCCCTCGCCCACGAGCGTCCCCTCGAACTTGCCCGCGCCGCGCAAGGGAGTCGCCGTTTGCAAAGTGTTCGAGATTTGCGTGAGGTCAACCGTAGAGACGACCTTCATCTGGTAACGCAGGTTGCGCCAGTCGTCCATCGTGCCTTCGAGACGGGCTTCGGCGACGGGCGAGCGCAGGGTCAACTCCTGAATCTCGGCGCGCGTCTGGTTGAGACGCACGCGGGCTTCGAGGTCGATTTTGTCGATGGGCTTGCCGTCGTAAGTGAAGGTGGAATCGGAGAGCGCGACCCAGACGCGGTTCATGCGGCTCTCGGCGGGCGCATTCGGGTCGTCGGGTTCGATGATGGCGCGCAAATTTCGCGCCTCGCCGGAGATTTCGTGCCGCTCGTCGCCGTAGTGGACGACGCCGTTCTTGAGTTCGATGCGCGCGGTGGAATAGGAGAAGTTGATGCGCTGATTTTCGGCGGGCGGCGGGAGCGTGATGTGGCGGAAGTTCGACCGCCCCTCCGCGTCGAACTTGACCCACGCTTCGAGTCCTTCGATCTGCAACGATTCGAGGTTGATGTTGCGCCGCAGGTTGAGCGCGTACATATCTTCGATGCGGATGGTGGCGAGCACGCGTTCGACGCGGCCGAGCGGCTCGCCCGTCGTCTGGTCGTAGAGTTCGAGTCCCTGCATCTCGACCGTGCGCGCCCCGAACTTGGTGTGAAACTCCTTGATCTCGGCGCGGATGTTGTACTCCCTGAGCGTCGAGATGATCTGCCGCGCGATGAGGTCGTCAACGCGACCCGTGCGATAGAAGAGGAAGGCGACGACGGCGATGAGCGCGACGAGGGCGACGACGGCCACGGCCGCAATCGCGGTGTTGCGCCGGTTGATATAACGATGCCGACGGCGTCGCCCGGCCGGCGTCGCCGTGGCCGTAGGCGCGCCGTCGCCCGCGTCGCTTCGCGGCGGCGCGGTCTCGTCCGTCTCGGGTGATGATCCGGCGGAACGTTAGTCCCTGTCGTCAACGGGCATAATGAAAGTTTCAGGTTTCAGGTTTCAAGTTTCAGGACTGAGGTTCGAGGTTCTTTGTCTTAAACTCGAAACCTGAAACCTGAAACTTGAAACTCTTGCTTTAAAGTTGAAGTGTGAACGCGGAACGATGAACTAGGCTGTGGGAGTTTGCCTGTCGGACGTTGTTCAAACCCTTTCCTTGATAACCGGCGCGTGAATCACTAAACAACGGACGACTGACCGCGGACGACGAACCGGCTTTCCTTCATCGTTCCGCGTTCAGGGTTTCTTTCGCCGGCGAACCGAGCGGCACGTGGCCGACCACCTCCAGCTCGAAACCTTCGAGCGCGGTCACCTTGGGGGGATGGTTCGTCAAGAGCATGATGCGGCGCAGCCCCAACTCGTGCAGGATTTGCGCGCCGACACCGTAATCGCGGTTTGCGCCGTAGCCCGTCTCGATGCTCGCCTCCTCGAAGGTGAGTTGGCGTTCGTGCATCAAGGCGTAGGTGCGTAGCTGGTGCATGAGATCGAGGCCGTGCTGGTGCTGCTTCAAATAGAGCACGACGCCGCGCCCGGCGGCGGCGATCTTCTCCAACGCCGTGTGCAACTGGAAATTCGTGTCGTCCATGAGCGAGCCGAACACGTCGCCCGTGATGTTGGCCGTGTGGACGCGCACCAGCGTCGGCTCCGCCGTCTCGACTTCGCCCATCACCATCGCCAGATGCACTTCCGAGTTCATCACGTTCTCGAAGGCGACCGCCTGAAAGCGTCCGTAGACGGTCTTGATCTCGGCCTCGACCGAGCGGCGCACGAGCGTCTCCTTGCGCATGCGGTAGCGCACCAGATCGGCCACGGAGATGATCTTCAAATCGTGCGCGCGCGCAAACTCGCGCAGTTCCGGCAGGCGCGCCATCGTCCCGTCGGGGTTCATGATCTCGCAGATCACGCCCGCCGGGTAGAGACCGGCGATACGCGCCATGTCAACGCTCGCTTCCGTCTGGCCGGGGCGCACGAGCACGCCGCCTTTGCGCGCGCGCAGCGGGAAGATGTGGCCGGGGCGCGCCAGGTCTGAAGGCTTGGCGTGCGGGTCGACGGCGGTCAGGATGGTGGTCGCGCGGTCGGCGGCGGAGATGCCGGTGGTGACGCCCCGGCGCGCCTCGATGGAGACGGTGAAAGCCGTGCCGAGGAAAGAGGTGTTGTCGGCCACTTGCATCGTGAGATGCAGTTCGTCGCAGCGTTCCTCGGTCAAGGGCATGCAGATGAGGCCGCGCGCGTGCGTCGCCATGAAGTTGATGATCTCAGGCGTGACACACTCGGCGGCGCACACGAGGTCGCCCTCGTTCTCGCGATCTTCGTCGTCCACGATGATGATCATGCGGCCATCGCGGATGTCGGCGGCGGCTGCTTCAATGGAGGAAAAAGGCATCGTAATCCTGTCCGGCAACTCGATTATCGGGGGGAGCGTTGTACCGCCGTTTATGTTACCCGAAAGCCGCCATTTTTGCGACTCGCAATTATAGAGCAAGCCGGATGCCGCGAAGGGCAACCTCCGGAAAAGGGCGAGCGGACGGCCGCAGGGCAAGACCGGAGACGCCGCGAGGCCGCGTCACTTGATAGAAATTTCCGGCTGGCTTTTGTCCCGCAGGGACAATTGAGAATAGCCCGGTCATTTATGACCGGGACGCGAAAGTAAGTTAGATATACAGTCCCGGAGGGACGATTGAAGGTTCTTCACCATTCAATCCTCCCTCCGGGACTCAAACGTTATCCTGCAACTTATCCCCGGCACTAAAGCGCCGGGCTATTAGCAATCGTCCCTCAAGGGACTCGTTCAAACTGCTTCCAAGAAATTTTTCTCGCTCGCACTCGTTAAGAGTTACTTGTAACCGAGGTCGGCCAGTTTCTCTACGGTCAGCCCCGGCGTTTGCGCCGCCTCATTTTGCCGCGCGCCGACCGTGAGGATGCGCTCGACGTACTTGGCGATGATGTCGGCCTCAAGGTTGACCGCGTCGCCCGCGCGCAGGTGCGAGAGGTTCGTCACGCCCCAAGTCTTCGGGATGACGGCGATCTCGAAATAGTCGTCCGCGAGCGCGGCCACCGTCAGGCTGATGCCCTCGACCGTGACCGACCCCTTGAAGACCAGATAGCGCGCGAGTTCCGGCGGGTACGAGATGCGCACCGTCCAGGAGCCGCCGTGTTCCTCGGCCGAGAGGAAACGCCCGCGCCCGTCAACGTGTCCCTGCACGATGTGGCCGCCGAGCCGGGTTTCGGGCGTCACGGCGCGTTCGAGGTTGACGGGCGATCCGGCGCGCAAAGCGCCCAAAGTCGAACGCTGCAACGTCTCGCGCGACCCGTCGGCCGCGAAACTGTCGCGCCCCACTTCGAGCGCGGTCAGGCACACGCCGTTGACCGAGATGGAATCGCCCTCGCGCGTGCCCGCCGTCACCACCCGCGCCTCCACCGTCATCCGCACGCCCTCGCCGCGCCGCTCCACCCCGCGCACGCGCCCCAACTCCTCGATGATGCCTGTGAACATAAAAGACCGTCCTCGCCTTTATGCGCCGCTTCCCTTCACCGGCCGCCGCTCGCCGACGACTTCCAGCATGCGCGCGAAGACCTGTTCGACGGAGAGTTCGGTGGTGTCGATGACGACGGCGTCTTCGGCGATGCGCAAGGGGGAGTCGGCGCGCGTCGAGTCGCGTTCGTCGCGCGTGTTGATGTCGGCGAGGGTGTCTTGAAACGTGAGGTCGGGTTCTTTGCCGTGGTCTTCGTCGAAACGCCGCTTGGCGCGTTCTTCGGGGACGGCGGTGAGAAAGAATTTCACGTCCGCCGCGGGAAAGACCACCGTGCCGATGTCGCGCCCGTCGAGCACGACGCCGCCGCCGCCGACGCCCATCTCGCGCTGGCGGCGCACGAGGTCGCGGCGCACGGCCGGGATCGCGGAGATGACGGAAGAGAGACGCGTGATCTGCTCGCTGCGAATCTCGGCGGACACGTCGCGCCCGTCGAGCATGACGCGCAGGGAATCCGGGTCGCCCGCCAGTTCGATGCGCGCGCGGGCGGCGACGCGCGCCACCTCGTCCGCGTCCGTCGCGTTCACGCCCGCTTCGACGACGGCGAGCGCGGCCGCGCGATACATCGCGCCCGTGTCCACATAGAGCAGACCGAGTTCGCGCGCGAGCCTGCGCCCCAGCGTTGACTTGCCCGCGCCCGAAGGGCCGTCGATGGCGATGATCAAAGGTGTCATAAGGAAGCAGTCAGTTGTCAGTTGTCCGTTGTTCTTCGTCCGTTGTCGGTTATTCAATTCAATCTTCAGCGACGCACTCGTCAGCCACATGCAACTGACAACTGACAACTGGCAACTGACTATCGTTCGTTCAGCACTTCGCGCAACGCTTTGACGGCCGCGTCTATGTCCGACGCCGACACGTCGTAGTGTGTGACCATGCGGATGGATGAGCCGAAACCGGAGGCGAGGACGCCGCGCCCTTGCAGATGCGCGCAGATGGCATCGGCCGCCTGACCCGTGCCCGCGATGTCGAAGATGACGATGTTGGTCACGACGCGTTCGGGGTCGATCTCCACGCCCGGAATTTCGGCGACGCCTTCGGCCAAACGCCGCGCGTTCGCATGATCCGCCTCCAGGAGCCGCGGCGACTCTTCGAGCGCGACGAGTCCGGCGGCGGCGATGACGCCCGCCTGTCGCATCCCGCCGCCGAGCAGTTTGCGCCAACGACGCGCCTCCGCGATGAAGGCGCGGCTGCCGAGCAGCATCGAGCCGACCGGCGCGCCGAGACCCTTCGACAAACAGAACATCACCGAATCGCAGGGCGCGGCGAGCGCGGCGACCGTCTCGCGGAGCGCGGCGGCGGCATTGAAGATGCGCGCGCCGTCGAGGTGGACGGGGATGCCGAGCGCGTGTGCGCCCGCGCAAATCTCTCCGGTGCGCTCTCTGGTGAGCAGCGTGCCGCCCGCGAGATTGTGCGAGTTCTCCAGTGCGACGAGGCCGGTCGGCGCAACGTAGTAGGGAGCGTCGTTGGCGTGGATGGCCGCGCGGATGTCGTCCCAGCGGAGGATGCCGCTGCCGTCCGCGCTTTTGACCGGGCGCGCGAGCGTGCCGGCAATGGCCGACATCGCGGCCATCTCGTAATTGTAGATGTGGCCGCGCTCCTCGATCACGACTTCCATGCCCGGCCGCGTGTGCAACTTGACGGCGATCTGGTTGCCCATCGAACCCGTCGGCACAAAAAGCGCGTCCTCTTTGTCGAACACTTCGGCCGCGCGCTCCTGCAAGCGGTTGACCGTGGGGTCTTCGCCGTACACGTCGTCGCCCACTTCGGCCTCGCTCATCGCGCGCCGCATCGCGGGCGTCGGTTTCGTCACGGTATCGCTGCGTAGATCGATCATAAAGATTTATCGGCCGGTCTCCTTACCTCTCCCGCTTCCTTCCGCTCCCTTTCGCACCCTTTCGCTCTAGGGGAAGACTTCCCCGCCCGCCTCTTTCCACATTTGATAGCCTTCGAGTTCTTCTTCCGTCACGGGCGTCTGCGAGATGAACACGGGTCGGTCTCGCAGGAAAGCCTCGCGCGACAGGGGGAGGTGCATGATCCCGACATCCTCATTCCCGTCCTCGACGCCGCCGAACGAAAGAGAGGCCGGGTCAACCGTCGTCGGGCGCGTGGAAAATTTATCGCGGTACATGGCGACGTGGGCGGCGTCATCGTCGAGCACGAGTAGTTTGACGATGCGGAAAGAGCCTTCGCCGTCGTCAATCGAATAAAGCCCGCCCGCCTTGAGTTCCGCATGATAAAACCCGTCCGCTTTGAGTTCCGGCTGACGCGCCGCGCAGCCCGAAGCTAACACCGCCAGGGCAAAGATGACCGGAAGCCACGAAACGATCCCGCGCCGGGACATTATCTTCATTCGCCCCCCTTCACACGAACGCGGCGAAGACTTCATTCGAGAGCAGCACGCCGGAGGGCGTGAGACGAAGCAAGTCGCCGTTGATCTCGACGAGGTCGGCTGCCTGAAAACGCGAGAGGTCGGCGGCGTATTCGCTTCGCACGTCCGTCCCGAATCGCGCGCGGTGCTGCATCAGGTCAACGCCGCGCATGAGGCGCAGGCCGAGAAAGAGAGCTTCCGCGCCCGCATCGCGCACCGTCAGTTCGTTTGTTTCGACCACGGCCGCGCCGCGCGTTTCGATGAGTTCGACATAACGCGCGGCGTCGCGTTCGTTCGACCAGCGCAGGCGCGCGCCGTCATAGGAATGCGCGGACGAGCCGAAGCCGTAGTAGGGCGCGTTCGTCCAGTATTTCAAGTTGTGCCGCGCCTCGCGCCCGGCGAGACAGAAGTTGGAAATCTCGTAGTGCTCGTAACCGGCGGCGCGCGTGCGTTCGATGAGAAGTCGATACATCTCGGCGGCCACGTCCGGGTCGGGCTGCGGCCAGCGGCCTTCGCGGAGTTGCCCGGCGAGGGGCGTGCCTTCGTGAACTTCGAGCAGGTAGAGCGAGAGGTGCGCGGGGCGAAGCGCGAGCGCGTCGTCCAGATTGCGCGCCCACTCCGAAAGCGTCTGGCTGGGCAGCCCGGCGATGAGATCGAAACTCACGTTGTCGAACCCGGCCTCGCGCAAGAGCGAGAGCGTGCGCCGCGCATCGGCGGCGGTGTGCGTGCGCCCAAGCCGACGCAGTTGCTCGTCGTCGAATGTTTGCAGGCCGAAGCTCGCGCGGTTCACGCCGCCTGCGCGAAACCCTTCAATCGTCTCCGGCGTGACCGTGCCGGGGTTCATCTCCAGAGTCACTTCAGCGTCACGG
>DASQNL010000352.1:0-14597 GCA_035644995.1 Pyrinomonadaceae bacterium
ATAACAACAATGGCAACGCGAACCGCGCGGCCGACACCAGAGACAACGACCGGCGCGAGGCGAGGACGGCCAACCGCGACGACGACACGGATTGGGGTTGGCTCGGCCTGCTCGGTCTGGCCGGGTTGCTCGGCCTGATGCCGCGCAAGAAAAAGGAAGTTCACGTCCGCGACACGCGCGACACGCGCGACCACGACGCGGGCGGCCGGAGATAATTAGACCCGGCGGCGGGACGATTTCTCAACCACTACAAAGCGGGGCAGCCGGAGACAATGGCGTCTCCGGCTGCCCCGCTCTTTTTTTGTTTAAGCGACGACGGGCATGTAGCGTGCGCCGTAGGGCATCACGTAACCGTGCAGGTCGCCGCCGACCCGCGCGAGCGCATCTTCAATCGTGGCCGCCGGGGTCATGCGCATGCGGCGCACTTCGCCCGCGTCGAGCCGGGAGACGAGTTGGACGTTGAAGCGTTCGGCTTTGGTTAAAAGCGCCCACGCGGTTTGGCCGTTGACGGCATAGTCCGAGCGCAGGCGCGCGGCCAGCGCGTGCGAGTTTTCGGCGTCGAACCACTTGAGGAAATCGGCGCGACCCAGCCCATCGACACACTCCGCGACGAGGATGATCGTGCCGCCTTCGGTGCAGGCGTGCGCGGCCATGTCGAGCGTCTTGTGCGCCTGGATCAGGTTGATGTCGTGCGGCCCCCCGCCGCACGACGCGACGACGAGCGGACGCTTCTCCGCGATCTCGATGGCGTGCGCGGCGGCGTATTCGGCGCAGGCGCGGCGGTGCGCCGCGCGCCAATCGCCCGTGTAGAGTCTGACGGCCTGGCCGCGTTCGTCCGTCCAGACGTTCACGAGAAACGAGGGCGCGATCTCCGCCGCGATGCGTTCGCATTCTTCGTGGACGGCGTTGCCGTCGAGCCTGCCCGTGCCGACGCCCGCGCGGCGCGCGCCCGTCTCGAAATCGAGGGCGTGCAGGTGGGTGGCGGCGACGGTGCGCGCGGAGGCGAGGCCGGGGCAGATGCTTTTGCGCCCGCCCGTAAAGCCCGCGAAGTAGTGGAAGTTGATCGCGCCGGTCAGGATCACGTGGTCGTGTTCCGTGAGCGCGCGGTTGAGTTCGATGGGAGTGCCGCGCTCGGTCGTGCCGAGTTGGACGTGCCCGGTCGAATCGTCGGCGTCATGGTCGAGCGTGCGGATGCGTTGCAGGACGAAAGGCGTGAGCAGTTCGCGCTTCTCCGCCGCCGTGACGGGACGATGGATGCCGGTGGCGAAGATGACGCGCAAGTCCGAGGGCGCAACGCCGAGTTGGACGAGACGCCGGACGAGCAGGTTGACCACCTGCCCGCTCGCGGTCGCGCGCGTTGCGTCCGAGACGACAACGAGCACGCTCTCGTTCGGCGAGATGATGTCTTCGAGCGGCTGCGAATCGAGCGGGTCGTCGATGAGCGCGCCCATCTCCGCATCCGAGAGCGCACGTTCCGCCGTCTCGTCTTCCGGCGCGAGCACGCGAAAGCGTCCGCCCTCGTCAGCCACGGAAATCCGTTCGCGCCCGTAACCTAATTCGACATTCGCCATAAAATTCAGAGGGGAAGGGGTAAAGGGTGAGCGTGAAAGAGAAGATCACTTGCTTCCCTCTCCTGCTCCCGTCTCCGCCTTCACCCTGCCCCTTCCCCTTTTCCCTTTCACCGATGATTTCAAATGCCGAAGCGCACGAGCGCGCTTTCGATCACGTCGAGCGAGGCGAAGTCCGCGCCGCCCGCCGAGCGCGCTTCGAGGAGCCAACGGCGCAGGCGGCGCGCGTCGTCGAGCGTCGGGATGCGGCACGCGCCCGTCAGGGCGAGCGTCACCAAGTGATCCGGCGCGCCGTGCGTCACGAGCGCGGCCTGCAACGCCGCCTGCTCCCGCAGGTCGAGTGTGAGCAGAAGATTGATTTCCATAAAGGCTGGTCAGTGGTCAGTAGTCAGTGGTCAGTTGTTCAATCCAAATCTTTAGCAGCTTGTGTGGTTGCCACATGCAACTGACAACGGACTACTGACCACTGACTATTTCTCCGAACTGAAACAGGCCGTGCCCGCGTGGCAGAAGTGGAAGGTTTCGTCCTCGAAATCTTCGGTCTCCATTTGCAGGGTCAGGTGATCGACGCCGAAGCGGTCGTGGAGTTTGACGCGCAACTCTTTGAGCAGTTCGGGCTGCACGACCGTATCGGCGTGGACGACGTGCGCGCTCAGGGCTTCGCGCCCCGAAGTGATCGTCCAGACGTGCAGGTCGTGGACGCCGTGGACGCCCGCGGTCGTGCGGATGGCCTCCTCGACCGATGCGAGGTTGATGTGCGCGGGCGTGCCCTCCAGCAGCACGTTCGTCGATTCCTTGATGAGATGCCACGAACTCCAGACGATCAGGAGCGCGATCCCCGCGCTGAACAGCGCGTCCGCGCGGTACCACCCGTAAGTGGACATCAGCACGCCCGCGATGATCGCGCCGACCGAGCCGAGCGCGTCGCCCATGATGTGCAGCCACGCCCCGTGAAGGTTGAGGTCGTCGTGATGGTCGCCGTGGAGCAACCAGGCGCAGGCCAGATTGACGACGAGACCGCCCACGGCGACCACGATCATCAAGTTGCTATCAACCGCGCGCGGGTCGTGCCAGCGTTCGTATGCATGGTAGAAGATCAAAATCGCCATCACGACGAGCGCGACGCCGTTGACGAGCGCGGCGAGTATCTCCAGACGATGATAGCCGAAAGTTTTACGCGGCGTGGCGGGGCGCGCTCCGAACCAGACGGCCATGAGCGCGAGCGCGAGCGCGGCCACGTCCGTGAGCATGTGCCCGGCGTCGGCGAGGAGCGCGAGCGAGCCTGTCCACCAACCGCCGAAGGCTTCGGCCAACATGTAGCAGGCGGTCAGGCCGAGCACGATCAGCAACCGCCGCCGGCTGCGTTCGGCGCGCGCCGACAGGGGTTGATGAGGCGCGTGCCCGCCGTGTGGTTCGTGCTGGTGGGTTGAAAGGGCGTTCATCTCTCGCTCGTCGCGTCCGCGGAACATAAAATTAAAGCCGGATGCCGCTTGTAAGATTACAAGCGCATCCGGCAATGGTCAACAACCTCAGCGGGTGGATTCGGCGCACGGCCGAGTCGCGCCACCGCGCTTTAAAATTCGCCGACTTGCAACGCCCGGTTGAAGTCCCGGTAGAGTTCGTTGAAGTTGCGGATGGCGCGTTCCAGCACGTAGGGCATCTCCTCGATCTCGGCGGGGTTGATGGTCAGGTTCGCATGATTGACGAAGGCCGCGTGCTGGTCGCCGTTGCGCGCGTCGGGCAGGAGGTGGACGAAGAAGAGACGACGCCGCGCGGCGGGTCTGAGCGCGGAGACCTCGCGTTTGATGAAGGCCGCGCCCTGCTCCTGTTGGTCGAACAGCGGGTCGAGCAGGACGACATCCATCTGATCCTCGCGCATGCGTTCGATGGCCTGCGTCGTGTCTTCCGCCACGTAGGCTTCATAACCGTTTTCGACGAGCGCGCGCGCCACGGCGAAGCGGTGCTCGTCGCCGGCGCAGATGAGCGCGCGCCGGTGCCCTTCGCCCCGCTGCATAGACTTCGGCGACGCCGCGCCGGCCGTGCCCATCGCGCGCTGAAACAGAGAGGCGAGCAACTGCGCCGCCTCTTCCCGGTCGGCCGTCGCCGCGTCTTGAGACGAAGCGGCGACTCCCTCGTCGGGCTTATAAGCCGGCGCGGGGCGCGGACGCTCGAAGCGCGAATTGCTCGCCGAGGTGCTGCCGCTCAAGGCCGTCGCGCCCTGCTCGCTCGTCGCCGGGGCGGGCGGCTGCGCGCTGATCATGTGCTGGCACTTCGGGCAGCGAACCGTAAACGAGCGCGCCGGAACTTTCGTGTCGTCGAGTTGAAGCCGCGCGGAACATTGCTGGCAGATGATAACCATAACAATTAAGGGATGAGGGATAAGGGATGTGGGATGAATAAGAAAACTCTCACCCCGTTTTGTTCATCCCTCATCCCTCATCCTTCATCCCTTCTTACGATAGGTCGAACACCATGGGCGAACTGCGTTGAGAGCTGCTATTGCGTGCGGGCGCGGGAGGAGGAGGGGCGCTCTCGCCCCCGTGCATGAAATCTTCTTTGCCGCTGACGCCCTTGAGTTCCAGCAGCAGGTTGTTTTGATTGGTGGCGAAGGCGAGGCCGTCTTCGAGCGTGACCGTCTTGCGTTCGATCATCTCTTTGATCACGCCGTCGAAATGTTGCATGCCGTCGAACTTGCCGTCGCGCATGGCGTCGAGCAGGGTCTTGCCTTCGGTCTCGCCGTTCTGCAAATACTCGCGCGTGCGCGGCGTGGACTTCATGATCTCGACCGCCGCGACGCGCCCCTTGCCGTCGGCGCGCGGGATGAGCCGCTGCGAGAGGATGTAGCGGAAGGTTTGCGCGAGGCGCGTGCGGATCACCTGTTCCTCGTTTTTCGGATAGAGGCCGATGATGCGGTCGACGGTTTTGGAGGCGTCAATCGTGTGCAGCGTGGAGAGCACGAGGTGGCCGGTCTCGGCCGCTTCGAGCGCGATCTCGGTCGTCTCGTAGTCGCGCATCTCGCCGATCAGGATCACCTTCGGAGCTTGCCTGAGCGCGGCGCGCAAGGCCGACGGGAAATCCTTCGTATCCGTTCCGATCTCGCGCTGGTTGATGGTGGAGCGGCGGTGCTGGTGGAGGTATTCGATGGGGTCTTCGATGGTGACGATGTGATAGTGGTGTTCTTCGTTGATTTGATCGATGAGGGCGGCGAGGGTGGAGGTTTTGCCCGCGCCGGTCGGCCCCGTGACGAGGACGATGCCGTTGCGCAAGCCGCTGATCTCGGAGAGTTGCGCGGGGAGATCGAGCGAGGCGAGCGAGGGTATCTCGGTCGGGATCACGCGCATCACGATGGAGTAAGTGCCGCGCTGCTGGAAGATGTTGACGCGGAAACGAATCTTGGCGGGCAGCGAATAACTCAGGTCT
Organism: Pyrinomonadaceae bacterium; assembly: GCA_035644995.1. Taxonomy (GTDB): domain Bacteria; phylum Acidobacteriota; class Blastocatellia; order Pyrinomonadales; family Pyrinomonadaceae; genus JAIVJZ01. The sequence goes on from DASQNL010000352.1 coordinate 4,989, forward strand.
ACCGAGCCCGTCCGCGCGAGCCGGAGGGCGGCGTCCGGGTTGCCCTCCATCAGCGACATGGCGATGATCTCGGTCTGGTAGGGCGAGAGTTTTTGCAGGCCGAGCGGCTGCACGCTGGTCAGCTTGCCGTTGATCTCCACCTGCGGCTGCTGGCCGACCGAGAAGTTGAGATCGCTGATTTTGTCCGAGACGAGCAACATGCGCTCGATAACTGGAGGCAGATCGAAGAAACTCATGCCCTTGAATGCTCCATTGAGGCTGCGGGAAATTTGTCGAGAGAACCGACGAGTGGCGGGATTTACCGGATGCGACAAGCGGATCAATTAGTCACCGCCTGCACCACTTTCATACTCGCAAATCAAGCGCGCAAACGCAAGCTAAAAGTTATGGCGCCACATGGAAGCAGTTTGAAGAGTAATTACCGTTGTCCACTAGGGACAATTGAGAATAGCCCGGCTGCGGTTGTCCCGTAGGGACAATTGAGAATAGCCCGGCGATTTATCGCCGGGATCGTCAACGTCTCTTTGACATAGAGTCCCGTAGGGACGGTTGAATGATTCGACAGATTCAACCGTCCCTACGGGACTCAAGCCTTATGCTTCAACCTATTCCCGGCACTAAAGTGCCGGGCTATTAACAATCGTCCCTCACGGGACTCGTTCAAACAGCTTCTTAAAACTCGCGCCCCCGCGCTTACTCCCACTCCGCGCACTTCAACCCCACGACATACGCGCCGAGCGCGTTCCCCGCCCGCCGCGTATCCGTGAAGGCGTACATCAGCGCGGCCTGCCCCGCCAGAAACCTTTCATCCAACACAAACTTATCGTCCGACGGAGTATGAGGAGTCAGCCCGCAGATCAACTCGATCAACGCGTCCCGGCTCTCGCTATCCTCGCGCCGCGTGATCAGATCAACCAACTCACACGCCCTCTCCTGCGTGATGGGCAAGGTTGCCCAACGCCGGATCGGCTCGCCGAAATCCGGCTCTCTCTGCGCACGAGCGGCAGGCGTGCGCGTGCTATTATCTTTTCGCATCAGTAGCTCCTTTACCGTTGGTACTGGTGTAGAGGGCTTACCAAGACGGCTATCTTCGGTAAGCCCTCGCTTATTTGTATGCTTTCACATGCTAACGAGCGAGAAATATACCGGAGGTGGCAGATTCAGTCAAGTTTATTTTCCAGTTGCGGAACATTTTTCCGCATGCCAGAATATTGACCTATGAAACTGCTTAGCACAGATCAGGCCGCCGAAAGATTAGGAGTTAGCGGACGACGTGTCCGCGCTCTTATTGCTGAAGGCAAACTACAAGCAACTTACGTTGGCGGTGGGTATGTAATTGAAGAAAGTGCCCTTGATGATGTGAAGGTCTATGGCAGGGCTGGCCGACCACCAAAGGATAAAGGCAAGATAGCATCAAAAGCGGGTAAGAAAAAACGTAACAACTAAAGCACATGACCGATGAACTTATGCTACCCATACCGGAGGTTGCAAAAAGGCTAGGGGTAAATACCCGGCGTGTTTTGGCCTTGATTCATGCTGGCCGTCTGCCGTCACAGCAATTCGGACGTGACCACCTAGTTAAAGAAAGCGATTTGAAACTCGTAGAAGATCGAAAGCATGGTAGACAGCGCAAAGCACAAACCGAGGAAAAGTTAATCAGGTGAGCAAGAAAACCCGTGAGAGATAAGCTATAACGCGGAGTCTGTGAAACCGTACTAATGACTGAAGAATCTTCACCTTCAAAAGCGGATTGGCCTCAATGGGCATGGCGTGACTCTGGATGGTGGCTTACTGCGATTGGTGCTGTAATAGCTATATTGGTAATTTTATATCCACTGCTTGGGACTTACTCATTGCGAGTGCGCTTATTAGCAGGTTTAGCATCTTTATTATCACCGATTTTGCTGCTCGTGATTATTTATCTATACAGAGTGGCAGGTGTTATTTATAAGAGAGTCAGAGGCTACGACCACCTTCACAAACTGACAGAACAAAAATCAGAAGAGATAATAAGAAGCCGGGACACCATCACAAATTTGTTAGGTGAACTAATCGAAACTAGAAGCGTTGAAATAGAGAAAGTTCAATATTTCAAAAAGCATCTCGGTCTTCTCCTTAAAAAGAGAAGAGGATTAAATCTGGAAGTCGGCAATGAAGTTAGAGTAATTGACATGACCGATGGCTCTGTGATGGGCGTATTTGAAATAAGCGAGGCTCGGCGCACACATTACATAGCGAAGAGTTCAGGAAGTATAGACGCAGTATGGCTAGGTTATATTCATGGAACAGGTGATGGAGAGTCTTACGCCCCACCTAACACGGCAGCAATATCTTTTCCAAAGGATGTAAACCAACATGAGTGACGAAACTAGATTGGAGGGGCGTGTAGCCCAAATACTTAACGCTAGAGAACTGATTATAAACATTGGCAGCGAAGGCGGCATAAAGCCCAAGATGAAATTTGCTGTTCTGTCTGAGTATCCTCTTGAGGTAGTTGATCCAACCACAAAAGAAGTACTTGATGTAGTTGATCGTGAAAAGGTCAGAGTTGAAGTATCTGAAATAAGACCACGCATCGCGATTTGCAGAACGTACAGGGTTAAAAGAATAACGGGGGGAGCACTATATCAAGGCGTACTTAGTGCCGTCGCTAATGATCAACTATTTAGGCCGCCACGCGAAATTCCAGAGACATTAGAGGCGAAAGACGCGTCACTTCCGCCACCGCTTTCTCCAGAAGATAGTTATGTCAAAATAAATGATCGTGTAGTGCAGGTTTTTGATAGTGAATGATTATAAAAGGATGCAGGATGCCTTAATGTTAGTCTACTAGGCAGCACAAAGACGCCCCGCGCGGATAATTGCATTTAATAAGACCGAGTAGTTCAATCCAGCCTCTAAACCTAATTCTTTTCAACCCAACGTCCGCCTGAACTCTTTCGTCCGTTCGGTGATCTTGTTCGGTGTGTCGAGGACTGCGCTGATGACGGCGACGGAGTCGGCTCCGGCGTCGAGGGCGGCGGGGGCGGTGGCGCGGGTGATGCCGCCGATGGCGACGAGGGCGACCGAGGGGTCAATCGTGTCGCGGACGCGGCGGAGGGCTTCGAGGCCGACGGTGGGGTCGGGGTTCTCTTTGGTGCGCGTGGGGAAGATGGGGCCGAGGGCGATGTAGTCTACGGGCTGGCGGGCGGCTTCGATGGCCTGGGCGACGGTGTGGGTGGAGTAGCCGATGATGAAGCGTTCGCCGAGGAGGCGGCGGGCGACGGCCGGGTCGAGATCGTCTTGGCCGAGATGCACGCCGTCCGCGCCGAGGGCGAGGGCGATGTCGGCGCGGTCGTTGATGATGAGGCGCACGCCGCGTTCGCGTGCGAGGTCGAGCGCGGCCTGTGCGGCGTCGTAGAACTCGCGGGGCGAGAGATGTTTTTCGCGGAGTTGGATGAAGCGCGCGCCGCCGTCGCGCAGGCGCGCGACCTGCTCGGCGTGCGAGAGCTTGGTCAGGCGGGCGTCGGTGATGGGGTAAAATTTAGGGAGATTCATCGGGTCGGCTCTTTGCCTGTGAACGGTAAAATTTGCTAAGTTCAGGGTATCTCAACCAACTTCAAGCGAGAAGGATAACCTTATGGCACTCGTCGGAGCGAACGAACTGAAACGAAAAATGCTGATCTCGGTGGACGGGCAGCCCTACACGGTGTTGGAAGTCTTCTTCGCGTCGCCCACGGCGCGCGGCGCGGCGACGATGGTGCGCACGCGCTTGCGCCAACTGCTGACGGGCGCGGTGCTGGAAAAAAGTTTCAAAGCGACGGAGAAGTTCGCCGAGCCGGACGTGCAATTCGTGCCCGCCTCGTTTCTTTATTCAGACGGCGAGGGCTTTCATTTCATGGACGAGTCGAGCTATGAGCAGTTCATGTTCACGGAGGAGCAGGTGGGCGACGACCGCGGCTATTTAAAGGAAGGCGTCTCGCTGCAAATCCTCAAATACAACGGCGCGCCCGTCTCGCTGCAACTCCCGCAATACGTCGAACTCATCGTGACCGAAACCGAACCCGGCATGCGCGGCGACACGGCCGCCGGCGGCGCGAGCAAAAAAGCCAAACTCGAAACCGGCCTCAGCGTCAACCTCCCGCTCTTTATCAAAGAAGGCGAGACGGTGCGCGTCAACACGCAGACGGGCGAGGTGGCGGGGCGAGCGTAGGGGAAAGGGATGAGGGCGGAGGGATGAGGGATGAAAGGAAGCACTCACTTGCTTGAATGCTTTCTTTCATCCCTCATCCCTTCGCCCTCATCCCTTTCTATTTCGCGGTCTTGAAATCCGAGCCGCTCCCGGCCGGGTCGAACTGTTGCATGTAGGGCGGCAGCGCGGGTTCTTTTTTGAACTTGCCGCCGCGCGTGATCGCCCAGCGTTGCAGCCAGGAGATGCCCATCGCGCCCGTGTAGGCATCGCGGTGCTCGTAGGCTTTATCCGTCAAGGCCTCGTCGAGCGTGACGAACTCGTAGCCGCGCCGCCGCAACATGCCGGCGACGCGGCCGAAGTGATCGGCGTTGAGCGCGTTGGCGTGGAGGAGGAGCGTCTGAGCGATCTCGCGCCCGAAGAGTTCGACGGACATGCGCTCGTAGAATTCCGACATTCGCTCCAGGTAAGGCACATACTCGTCGGCGATGCGCCCGGCCGTCTCGCGGTCGCCGCGCTGCAAGGCTTGTGCGTAAGCCGCGGCGAAAATCCACTCGGCGTTGTCAATCGTCACGGGCGCGACGCGATAGCCGCGCGCGGCGAGAAACCGCTCGAACGCCTCTTTGGTTTCGAGGTCAGGCCCCGTGTTGAGGAAGGGATGACGGAAGTAGCGCAACTTCCGGCCGCGCGCGGCGAGGAGCGCGCGCGTGACGGGTTCGCCGTCGATCACTTGCCGCTGGAAGGCCGGGAGCGGCGTGCGGTAGAAACCGGCGTGCCCGAAGGTGTGGTTGCCGAGTTCGTGCCCGGCGTCCGTCCACATCTTGAGGACGGCCACGCGCGCCTCCCGCTCGCCCTCCACGCGTTGCAACTTCCCCTCGTTGACGAAGCCGATCACCGGAATTTTGTGCGCCGCAAACGTCGAGAGGAGTTTCGACGTGAACGCGCGGAGTTCGCTTAACGGAGTCTTCCCCTCGTCGCCCGTGAACGGTAGATCGTCGAACGTGACGGCGACCTGACGGCGGCGCGGAGTTTCGTCCGACGCGCTACGGCGGTCGGCGGCCTCGCGCCGCAAGGGCAACGCGCTCACGTCCAATTGATAAATATCGCCCTGACCGAAGCACGGCGATGCGAGCAGCGCGACGAGCAAGATGAAAACCAATCCCGGCTGACCTCTTCTCATGTCAAACTCCTTAGCGCGAACGGTGCGCCCTTTGATTCGTTCCCTCGAAACCAGCCTCCACGCGGGGCGCGGAGCGTTCCGTGCGACCGGTTGTCAGTTCTTCACTTTGGACAGCTTGCTGTAATCCGTGCCGCCGCGGCTAACGTCGAACTGCCGCATGTAGGGCGAGATGTCGGGTTCGTTCGCGAGCGGTTGCCGCCCTTGCTCCAAAGCCCAGCGTTCGAGCCACGAGATGCCCCACGCGCCGACGTAGTTGGCGGCCTGCTGCCGGTAGGCTTTGTCCTCCAACGCCGCTTCGAGCGTGACGAACCCGTAGCCGCGTCGCTTCATCATCGCGACTAGTTCGTCCATCTTGTGCGCGTTGAGCGAGTTCGCGGTGAGCAGCAGAACTTGCGGCAACTCGTAGCCGAGCGTAGCGCGCGAGAGTTCTTCGTAATACTCGAACATGCGTTCCATGTAAGGCACGTATTCATCGGCGACGCGCTTCATCGTCGCCTCGTCTTCGGCGCGGCGCGCCTGCGCGTAGACGCGGCCGTAGAGCCAGTCCATGTTGTCAATCGTCACTTGATGAATCCGGTAGCCGCGCGCGGCGAGAAAGGCTTCGGCCGCCTCTTTCGTCTCGCGGTTCGCCCCCGTGTTGAGGAAGGGATAACTGAAGTAACGCGGGCGGAGGCCGCGCTCCGACATCAACTTGCCCGTGATCTCTTCGCCGCGAATCACGTCCTGTTGAAACTCGGCGAGCGGCGTTTTGTAGAGGTTCGAGTGGGCGCGGGTTTGCGTGCCGAGTTCGTGCCCGGCGTCGAGCCAGAGGTTGAGCAGGCGCACGCGCTCCAGGTCGAGACGGCCGCCCGCCTCTTCGTCGTAGAGCTGGTTTTCGTTGACGAAGCCGACGGCGCGGATTTGGTTGGCGGCCAGCGTCGAGAGCAGGCGGCGCGTTTCTTTCTCGGCGCGCGGGTTGTAGTAAGTGTGAACGGCGGGCAGGGCGACGAAGGTAACGGCCACTTGCCGTTTAGCCTGCGCCGTCCGCGCCGGGACGCTTTGCGCCGCCGCGCGCGGCTCCTGTGTGTGGGCGAGAGTGAAAGTTTGCGCGCACGCGATGACGCTCGCCAGCGCGACGAGGACGACCGCCGCGCCCGCCAAAAGCGGCGGACGCCCCGCATCGTGCGCGGGCTGCGCTTTGATCAGACGTTGAATGCGTTGCATCAGGATACCTCCGTCGGCGGCGACGGCCAGCGTGCGTGCGTTGACCTGTCGGCCGCGTAAAGTTTCGAGCGTGGCGAGCGCGCGCGCGTAGACGAGCACATCGCCCGTGGCGCGGACGGCGAGGTCGTCGCAGGCGTGCTCGCGCTCGATGCGCACGCGCCCGGAGAGCCACCACACCGCCGGGTGATAAAAGAGCACGGTCTCGGCCACGCTCTGCAAGAGATTGACGAGATAATCGTGGCGGCGGATGTGCGCCAGTTCGTGCGCGAGGAGAGCTTCGAGTTGCGGCGCGCTCAAACCCGTCAACGCGGACACGGGCAAGAGGATGACCGGGCGCAAGCACCCGATCACGGTCGGCACTTCGACCAGCGCGGATTCGCATAGACGAACAGGCCGTGAGACCCGCAACTGCCGCGCGAGGCGCGCCAGTGTCTCCCGCCAGTCGCGCGCGAGCGGAGTTGCGGGTTCACGCCTGAGTCGTTCGGTCAACACCCAGCCGCCGAGCAGCCGCAGCGTAAGCCCGAACGCGCCCGCCAACCAGACCAGCGCGAGCCACGGCAGAGCGGACGTAAAACGGTGTTCCGCCCAACGCTGCAAAGGCGCGCGCGCTCCTTCGTCGTCGGGCAGAATCGAAAAATTCGCGTCGAGTCGCGCCTGCGCGCCCTTTGACCCGGCGGGCGCGCTCGTCCCGCCCGACGGCTCGGCGAGTACGACTCCCGCAGCGCGGCCGTCGAGGTCGGCGGCGGTCGCATTCGAGTTGAGCCGGAAGAACGTCGCGGCGGGCAGCGCGAGCATCAGGAGCATGCAGGCGCAGGCGACCGCGTAGCGCAAATTTGCCGTCGCGCGCCTGAGCCAGAGCGCGACGCACGCGTAGAGCAGCGCGACGAGCGCGCCCTGCCAGATGAAATGCAGGAGCGTCCAGCCCAAGGTTTGCAAGACGGGGTGCGTCAGCAGCGCGCTCGCATGTCTCATGACTCACCTCGCTCGAACTCGTCCAGCATTTCGCGGATGGTGGTCAACTCTTCCGCCGAAGCCTGCTTCGCCGAGAGCGCCTGCATCACGAGTTTCGTCGCCGAACCCTCGAAGGCGCGTTCGAGCAGGTCGCCGATGAGTTGCCGCTGCGTCTGTTCGCGCGCGAGCCGCGCCTCGTAGACGTGCGCGCGCCGGCTCTCGTCGCGCTCCACCAACCCCTTCTCCGCCATGATCTGCATCAACTTCAAGACGGTCGTGTACCCGACGGCGGGCTTCGCCCGGCTGATCGCCTGTTGAACGTCGCGCACCGTGCACGCCCCGCGCTGCCAGAGCACGTTCAGGATTTCCAACTCCGCGTCGGTCGGTCGCGGCGCATCTCGTTTGGGCATCTTCCAAGCTCCCTTTCACTACCCCCGAATCTGACGGGCGACACCTTACTACGAAGCGTTTCGTAATGTCAACGAAAACTTTCGTACTTAGAGTTGCGGCGCGTCCGCGCTTCCTTCCCGCGTCGCGGCTCATGCGCGCCGCCGGGATGTTCTTAGCCTCCGCGTGAGAATTGCCGGCGGGAGAGGCGGCGGGGCGCGAGTTTTTTCGCCGCGCGGCGTTTCGCGTGTTGACCGGAGAGGTTGAAATGTTGAAAACTACCCGCGCGATTTCATCCGACGTGCCGCTTGGCGCGTGCGCCGCCGGGCGCATCTTGCAACCGGCATATCGGCAGAGCGAGGGGCTACGTGGGTCAGGAAACTTCACGCACCGGGTCGAACAGTCAGGAGATGGCCGCGCCGCTCAAGGTGCTCGTCGTAGAAGACTTCGAGGACACGCGCTTCCTCATGCGGCTCGAATTGGAGAAGCGTGGTTTCCGCGTCGTCGAAGCCACGGACGGCGCGCAGGCCGTCGAGTTCGCCGCGCGCGAACGCCCCGACATCATCATCATGGACATCGGCCTCCCGCACGTTGACGGCATCGAGGCCACGCGCCGCATCCGCAGCGACCACACCCTGCGCGACGTGCTCATCGTCGCCCTCACCGCGCACCACGAAACCGAATACCGCGCCCAAGCCCTCGCCGCCGGCTGCGACGCCTACCTCACCAAACCCATAGACTTCGACTGGCTCATAGACCTCCTCGGCCGCCTCTTGCCCTAGCCTCCCACGCTTCGCGCCCCAACCGCCCCGCCGCGAAAATTGGCATTGCCGCCGGGTGCGATATAATCTCAAACCCTGAGCGCGCCGAGCCGAATCGTTCGCCTTAACCGTGGTAGGGTGTTTCAGGTTGCGATTAACACTCTAATTTCATCAACGGCCGGGAATTTTTGATTTGATCGGAACAGTTAATATGCGAAAACTAAGATTCACTTTCTTCCTTGTTGCGATGATGGCCGCTTCAACCGGCGGCTCTTCCTCTTTTGCTCAGCAAGCAGCAACGTCAACCCAGAAACAGGTCTTGATTTCAGAGTTTCGGAAATTGACGGGTGCAGACAGCGTAAACGGATCTATTAATTTTTCTTCCGACAGTGTTCGAGAACTTCTTTCCGCCGTTTTCGAGCAAGACAAGGAAATTACCGACGCACAAAAACAAGACTTGCGAAAATCCGTAGCGGAGGCCACAGCCCGGATCGACAAAACAGTGCGAGACTTTTTAGCCGACAAAGCGAAAATCACGGCATGGTCGGAAGAAGTGATTTATAAAATCTATGACAAAGCCTTCACCGAGGAGGAACTCAGAGAGCTGATCGCATTTTATCGAACGCCAACCGGACAGAAGGCGGCCGCTTTTTTACCGACTTTATCGAGCAAGGTGCAAAAAGAGTTCGGAGAAGTTATCCGGCTGAAGTTAAGCAATATCGCTCAACCGAGCATACAAATAGAAACCGAATTATTGAAGCAAAAGACTTTGTTGCATAAAAGAGGATGAGCGAAGCTGACCCTCCAACTGAACTTATCTTACGCCGCGACTTTGTAGCTATCAGGCATCCCCTCGTGCGTCATCTGGTTCAAGGCTGCGCACCGCACCAGCAGTTGACTGGCCTGACCCTCAAAGCTGCGCGCACTCGCACTTGCCCCGAACAACATCTTGAGCCGGA
>DASQNL010000353.1:0-8082 GCA_035644995.1 Pyrinomonadaceae bacterium
ACGATAGGGAGAAGGTGTAAATGGTAAATAGTGAATAGAACTTCTTTCTTCCATTCACTATTTACCATTCACCATTTACCATTCACCACTATGGTATCTTTTCGCAGGGAGAAAAAGAGTAAGGATATGGGAGAGAGAACGGCGGCTGAAGAAGCGCGCACGCGAGGCGAGTCGGCGGCGGCAGAGGATGCCACGGCAGCCGGGGGCGTTCGCGTGACGGACAGGCGGCGCATCAGCCTCGACGATTCGGAGGAAGGCGTGCGCGTGCAGGAAGCGGCGGACGCGCTGAGTTTGAAACCGAAGTACGTGGAAGAACTCGAAGCGCGCACGCGCGCCGCCGAGGGGGTGGCGAAGGATGTCCAATCGCGTTTTGAACAGGTGCGCGCGGAACTCAAGCGCGAGACGGACGAGGTCAGGCAGCGACTCGCGCGCACGGCGGATGAACGCGCGGCGCGTGAGAAGGCCGCGTTCGTCGGCGCGCTGCTGCCCGTGATGGAGAATCTGCGGCGCGCGATGGAGGCGGCCGAGGGCGGCGGCTCGCTCGACGCGCTGCTCGAAGGACTTCGCGGCACGCTCAGCGGTTTCGAGAGCGCGCTCGCCTCCGGCGGCATCGAAGCGATCACGGCCGTCGGCGAATCCTTCGACCCGGAACTGCACGAGGCGGTTGACGTGTGCGAGGTCGAACCGGCGCGCGACGGGCTGGTGACGGCTGAATACTCTCGCGGCTATCGCATGAGCGGCCAACTGCTCAGACCGGCGCGCGTGCAGGTCGGAAGGGCGAGGGCGGAAGGTCAGGCGGCGACGGAATAAATTTTTGTCGGTTGTCCGTCGTCAGTTGTCCGTTGTTTGTGGCTCTGTCAGCGACGGCCTGAAGATGCAGGTTTGAGATCAGGTGAGAGTAAAACAACTGACGACGGTCAACCGACAACTGACAATCTTATAACAACGGACAATCTTATCGAGGAGAACAAACGAAGTGGCGGCAAAAGATTTGAAGTTTAGCGAAGAGGCGCGCTCGGCGATGTTGAAGGGCGTGAACACGCTGGCGAACGCGGTGCGCGTGACGCTGGGGCCGAAGGGTCGCAACGTCGTGATCGGCAAAAAATTCGGCTCGCCCGTGATCACGAAAGACGGCGTGACGGTGGCGAAAGAGATCGACCTCACGGACAACTACGAGAACATGGGCGCACAGATGGTGCGCGAGGTCGCCACGCGCACGAACGACACGGCGGGCGACGGCACGACGACCGCCACCGTGCTCGCGCAGGCCATCTTCCGCGAGGGCGTCAAGAACGTGACGGCGGGCGCGAACCCGATGGCCTTGCAGCGCGGCATTCAGCGCGCCACGGAAGCGGCCGTCGAGGATTTGGAGCGGCAGTCGAAAAAGGTCAAGGGCAAGGACGAACTCGCCAACGTCGCCAGCGTGTCGGCCAACAACGACCGCGAGATCGGCGAGTTGATCGCCGAGGCGATGGACAAGGTCGGCAAAGACGGCGTGGTCACGGTCGAAGAATCGCGGACGCTCGAAACCGAGTTGGACATCGTCGAGGGGATGCAGTTCGACCGCGGGTATCTCTCGCCTTACTTCGTCACCAACCCGGATCGCATGGAGGCGGTCTTGGATGAACCGCTGATTCTCATTCACGAAAAGAAGATCGCGGCGATGCGCGAACTGCTGCCCGTGCTGGAACTGGCCGCGAATCAGGGTCGCCCGCTGTTCATCATCTCGGAAGACATCGAGGGCGACGCGCTGCCCACGCTCGTCGTCAACAAACTGCGCGGCACGATCAAAGTCTGCGCCGTCAAAGCCCCGGCCTTCGGCGACCGCCGCAAGGCCATCCTCGAAGACATCGCGGCCTTGACGGGAGCGCGCGTCATCACGGAAGACCTCGGCGTCAAATTGGAGAGCGTGACGGGCGACGACCTCGGCACGGCCAAACGCGTCATCGTCGACAAGGACAGCACGACGCTCGTGGAAGGCGCGGGCAAGGCCGCCGACATTCAGGGACGCGTCGGCGCGATCCGCCGTCAAATCGAGGACAGCACCTCGGATTACGACCGCGAGAAATTGCAGGAGCGGCTGGCGAAACTCGCGGGCGGCGTGGCGGTGATTCGCGTCGGCGCATCCACCGAAACGGAGATGAAAGAGAAGAAGATGCGCGTGGACGATGCCGTGAACGCGACGCGCGCGGCGGCGCAGGAAGGCATCGTTCCCGGCGGCGGCATCGCTTTGCTTCGCGCGGCGCGTGCGCTCGACAAGTTGGAACTCACGGACGTGGACGAGCAGACGGGCGTGCGCATCCTTCGTCGCGCGCTCGAAGAACCCGTGCGGCGCATCGCCGAGAACGCGGGCGTGGACGGCGCAATCGTGATCGGCAAGGTCGAGGAGTCGAAGGGCAAAAAAGGCTACAACGCGGCGAACGGGCAGTATGAAGACCTCGTCGCGTCCGGCATCATCGACCCGACGAAGGTCGTTCGCACGGCGTTGCAAAACGCCTCGTCGGTCGCCGCGCTGCTCCTGACCACGGGCGCAGCCATCACCGACGCGCCCGAACCGAAGAAAGCCGCCGGCGCGCCGCCGATGGGAGGCGGGGAAGACTACGGCGACTATTAAAAGCAGGCGCGGAGGGCTTCGAGTCTACGGAGCCGAAAGAAGCGTTCGTTTTGACTCCGGCGCGCACGCGGCGGAGTCGGGGCGGACGCTCTTTCAGTCTGCGCCCGACGCGCGTTCTCGTTTGTGCGCGGCGCGCGAGAATTTCGGCAAACAATGGCAGCAAAATTGCATTCCCGAATGTGCTATGCTCGCGTTGTCCCGAAACGCAACGGGACACTGGCGCGTGGCATCTAAAAACAGCCGCACGAACGGAGAGAAAGCGGCCTTCATTTTCTCCGCGAAGAATCGGAACGGATCGTCGAGAGCGTAAATTATTCGGGCGGAAGTTGGCGATCAACAAACTCGCAGCCCCCGCGGGCGCGACCACCAAGATTGAAGGAATACAATGGTTGATCTCGGAACATATAAAGATCGTTTCGCGGAGAGCGGGCAGCGTGTTTTTGAGTACGCGATGCAGGAGTCGAAGCGTCGTGACCAAAATTACATCGCCGTCGAACACATTCTTCATGCTTTCATCTCGGAAGAGGCCGAGCTGTTCAATTCGGCCATCCGCGATCTCTCGCTCGACCCGTTTCATATCAAAATGCAGATCGAGCGACGACTGGACAACAATCGTTTCCAGCACGTCGGCAAGGGCTTGCGCATCGCGCCGGAGACGATTGATCTCTTCAAGCGGGCGATGGAGCGTTCGCGCGCGCAGGGGCGCAAGACCATCGAATCCACCGACCTCTTCATGGCGCTCGCCCAGGACGGCGGCATCCTGAGCGGCATGCTCCGCACGCTCGGCGCGGATTCCGAAGCGTTGACGGAAAACGTCCGCGCGCGCGTTCGCCTGCGCGAGCAGGACGAGGAGCAGTATCGCAAGAAGTTTGAACTGCCGCCCTACTTGAAACACTTCGGCACTTCGATGAATCGTTTGGCGCGGATGGACAAGCTGCCGCCGACCATCGGGCGCGAGCGCGAGATTCAGCAGATGGTGGAAATCCTCTGCCACCGCGAGCGCGCCAATTCGCCGATGCTCGTGGGCGAACCCGGCGTCGGCAAGACGGCGGTCGTCGAGGGCTTGGCGCGTCTCATCGAACTCGAACCGGAGAAAGTTCCGGCTCGTCTCAGGAACGCGCACGTCGTGCAGTTGCAGATGGGCGGACTCGTCGCGGGCACGATGCTGCGCGGCATGTTCGAGGAACGCATCAAAGGCATCATTGACGAAGTCAAAGAACGCCCCGAACTGATCCTGTTCATCGACGAGGCGCACACCATCATCGGCGCGGGCGCAGCCCTCGGCACATCGAGCGACGCGGCCAACATGTTCAAGGCCTCGCTCGCGCGCGGCGACCTGCGCATCATCGGCGCGACGACCATCACGGAGTATAAGGAATACATCGGCGAGGACGAGGCTCTGGCGCGTCGTTTCCGCATGGTCAAGGTTGACGAGCCGACGATCTCCGAGACGCGCGAGATACTGCTCGGCCTGCGCCCGCGCCTTGAGCGCAATTACTCGGTGACCATCTCGGACGACGCCATCAACATGGCTCTGGAGATGGCTCCGAAATATATCCGCAATCTACACCTGCCCGATAAGGCTATCGGCTGGCTCGACACGGCTTCGGTCAAAGTCGAGATCAACGAGCCGGAGGCTCTGGTCGTTCGCCCGGAGCACATCATCGAAGTCATCTCGCAGGAATCGCACATCCCGCGCGACATGATCTCGCGCGACACCACCGACCGCTTCCAGCAGATGGAATTGGAGTTGGCGAACCGCGTGATCGGGCAGAAGGAGGCGGTGCAGTCCGTCGCTCAACGCTTGCGTCTGAACAAGGGGCCGCTCAAGGATTCGCACTATAAGCCCGACGGCGTGCTGCTCTTTTTAGGCCCGACTGGCGTCGGCAAGACCGAACTGGCGAAGGCCGTGGCCGAGTTCATGTTCGGCGACGAAGAGAAGATGGTGCGCATCGACATGTCGGAATACGGCGACGGCACGGTGGGCGTCGAGAAATTGATCGGCATGCCGCGCGGCATCGTCGGCTCGGAGCGCGGCGGCATCCTGACGGAACGCCTGCGCGAGAACCCTTACACGGTCTTGCTGCTCGACGAAGTCGAGAAGGCTTCGCCGACCTTGATGAACCTCTTCTTGCAGGGCTTCGACGAAGGTTGGCTGACGGACGGGCGCGGCAAGAAAGTTTATCTTTCGGACGCCATCGTCATTATGACCTCGAACCTCGGTTCGGAGAGCTTCAAGAAGTATGAGAAGCCGCTCGGCTTCGGCACGAAGACGCTGGGCGACGTGCGCGCGGTGAAAAATGAGGTGATGAAGGCGGCCGAGCAGCGTTTCTCGCCGGAGTTTCGCAACCGCATTGACGAGATCGTCGTCTTCTCGCCGCTCACGATGGACGAGGTGAGGCAGATCGCCGTGATCTATCTCGACAAGCTGCGTCGCCAGATGGAGCGGCAGGCCAAGACCGTGCAGGTGACGGAACGCGCCATCGACAATCTCACGGAGAAGGGCTACAGCCCGGCCTACGGCGCGCGCTTCCTCAAGCGGCACATCGACGAGAAGGTGAAACTGCCCTTGACGGCGATGTGGAAGGGCGCATCGCAGTTCGTCGTCGATTACGAGGACGGCGAGATCACGATCAAGGCTTTGGACGCGCCGAGCGTCAACTAAATCGCCGGAGCGCGAGTCGGGCGAGACAATGTGCGCCCCGTTTTTGAACCGGAGGGTTTCAGCGATTGAATTTATAAATCGTCTGAAACCCTCTTTCACTTGCGCCCCGGTACTTCTTTCAAAGGACATCATAAATTTTATGAGTTCTCACACGCACTCAACCCGCACACGCGCGCGGCTCGCCTTGCCGCTCGTCATACTGTTTTCGGCCGTCGTCTCCGGCTTCGCGCAAACGACGCCGGCCAACTCGCCGCCGCAGGTCGAATTAGCGGCGACGGCGCAGGCGGCCAACGACGAGAAGGCGGAACAACTCGTTCGTCGCGCCGTCGAGGCGCAGGGCGGGAGCGCGTACCTCGCCGTTAAGACGATCATCGGGCGCGGCTACTACTCGCAATTCGACAAGGGCGTCTCGCTGCCGCCGCAAACGTTTCTCGATTACCTCGTTCTCCCCGACCGCGAGCGGACGGAGTTTCGCGGCGCGCGCGGGCGCATGATCCAGACCTACGACGGCGACCGCGGCTGGCTGTTCGAGAGTTCGACGCGCACGCTCACGGATATGAAGCCGGAGCAGGTGGCGGATTTCCGGCTCGCCATGCGCACGAGCGCCGACAATTTGTTGCGCGGCTGGTGGCGCAAGGAAGGCGCGCGGCTCACCTATCTCGGACGCCGCGAGGCCGGTCTCGCCAAACGCAACGAAGCCGTGCGGGTGACTTACCCCGACGGCTTCACCGTGGATTACGAGCTTGGCGCGAAAGACTCGCTGCCCGCCAAGATTTTTTACAAGCGGAAGAACGCCGAGGGCGTAGAGGTGGCGGAAGAAGATCGCTTCGCCAGCTATAAAACCATCAACGGCCTGACCGTGCCCTTCGTCATCGACCACTATCGCGCGGGCGCACAGTCGAGCCGCATCAACTACGACTCGGTTGAGTTCAACCCGCCCATCCCCGACACCCTCTTCGCCAAACCGGCGAGCATCAAAGCGATCAAATAAACTTTCGGCCTGTGCCGACACACGAGAGCGCGCGCCCCGGCGGAGATTCCGACGGGGCGCGCGCTCTCGTGTCTGTGTCGGTCACAAGGCCGTCCGGCACAAGCCGTCTATCACAGGCCGAACCACTGGAAGATTTTGCGCAGCGGCCGGGCGGCGGCAAATTCGCGGTCGCGCCGTCGTGCGCCCTGAGCCTCGACTCGTCGCGCGTCCTGAATGAGCGAGCGGAAGGTGTAAAACTCCTCGTCCGACATCGCGTTGAAAGTGTGCTCGTCGAGATTCTCGACGGCCTTGCCGCCGCCGTGGAGGGTGGCGTAGATGGTCGCGCCCGACGGGACGCGATCCTGTCGCGTGGTGACGGCGAATTTCATGTTGCGCGGCTGGCCGGTGGCGTAAACGAATTGCATCACAGTCTCCTCGGTGTATCTCCGTCGTCGGTCAATCCTCTTGTAACTTCGGTGGCGAGTTCTTCAATCAACGTCCCATCTGCTAACGCGAGATACGGACTGAAAAGGGATCACCCGAAACACGGATTATCCGAAATATTGCGAATTAAAATTTCACTCTCGTGGCGCGTTCCCGGTGTGAAGTGAGAATTGAGGCGGGGCGGGGTGTCGCTCTTTGAGGATGCGGATAGCCTTCGCTGCCGTCCATGCCGGGCAAGGCCGATTTCGGAGAGCGGCACGCCGGGCAGGTTCGCGCCGATCTCGGCGAAGGCTTCTTCCATCCCGCGCGCGTCGCCGCGAGCAGGCGGCGCGCCGCGATCCCGATTGTTGCCGGCGCGCGACAGAGACAGGTCGGAGGGCGTCCTTCAGTCGCCGGCTTCGGCGGCGCGCGACGGCGCGACGGGCGAGGCCGCGTGATAGAGCGCGTAGATTTCTTCTTTCACTTCGGGCGGGAAGCAGACGCGGTCGAGTTGATAACGGCGGAGGCCGCGCACCGCGCCGCTCACTTCGCTGATCTCGCGTATCTGCGGGCGCGCGTAGCCGTCTTCGACGTAGATGCGCGCTTTGGGTTCCGCGCCCTCGGCCGTGTAGTAGTTGTAGTAGGGCACGTCGCCCGCGTGGTCTTCGATGAAGTAGAAGCGCGGGTCGAAACCGGCGCGCGCCACGCAGGCGCGCGCCGCCGTGAGAAACTGCGCGCGCTCGCCCGTCGGCATGTCGAGATCAATCGCTTTGAAGAGGCGGCGGCCGATGAAGCGGTGGCTAAGATCGTGCAGGATCGTATCTTTCGCGCGCCGCCATTGCTTGAGATGAAAGAGCACGTCGGAATCGTCCATCTCAAGATGGTCTTGGAGGGTGAGCGTTTGCCGGTGCAGCACTTTCTCGAAGGCCGTGCCGGGCGCGCACCACACCTCTTCGCCCGCCGCCACGAGTTCGAGCGCGCGTTTGAGGACGGAGCGCAAGACCGCCTCCGCCGAACGCAGCGTGCGGTGGAAATAGACCTGACGAAACATGTAATAGCGCGCCTGCAAATATTCCTCGACGGCGTAGAGGCCGCGGGCGGCCACGTAGATGCGGTCGTGCTCCGTGTCCACGGCGAGCGCGTTGATGATCCATTCGAGATCGTAGACGCCATACTTCGCGCCCGTCATCAACGAGTCGCGCAAGAGGTAGTCCATGCGATCCACGTCCAACTGCGACGAGACGAGTTGGCCGAGGAAGGCGGGCTGAAACTTGCCCTCGATGATGGCGGCGACGCGCTGCGGGAGCGCGGGCGAGTAGTCGCGAAGCACCTGATTGATCTCCGTCTCTTCGGCGAGCACGGCGCGCACCGTCCAATCCTCGTGGTGGAAGCCGAGAACGTGCTCCATGA
>DASQNL010000354.1:0-1933 GCA_035644995.1 Pyrinomonadaceae bacterium
ACTTCCGCTCGACCGGCAAACCCGTCTACGCTTACATGGAGTACGGCACGAACAAGGAGTATTACCTCGCCACCGCCTGCGACCGCATCTACGTTGCGCCCATCGGCGATCTCTTCATCGTCGGCCTCGCCGCCGATGTGATGTCGCTCGGCGGCTCGCTCGACAAACTCGGCGTCCGTGCCGACTTCTACCAGATCGGGAAATACAAGACCGCGCCCGAACAGTACACGCGCAAGGAGATGTCCGAGGCGAGCCGCGAAGTGATGAATTCGATCCTCGACGAATTCTTCGCCCGCTACGTGAACACGATTGCCGCCACGCGCAAGAAGTCTGCGGAGGACGTGCGCGCGCTCATCGACAACGCCCCGCTCGGCGCGTGGGAGGCGAAAGCGGCCGGACTCATCGACGATGCGAAGTATCGCGACGAGGTGGAGGACGAACTCAAAAAACGGCTCGGCTACAAAGACGGCGACAAACTACGCAAGGTGAAGGCGGCGGACTACGCCCGCGTGCGCCCCGAATCACTCGGTCTCGGCGAAGGCGAACGCATCGCGCTCATCTTCGCCTCCGGCCCCATCGGCGGCGGCTCGTCAAACGACGGCAGCGCGTTCAGCGGTCAATCGACGGGTTCGGACACGGTCGTCAAGGCGTTGAACGAGGCGCGCGAGGATAAAGACATCAAGGCCATCGTGCTGCGCGTTGACAGCCCCGGCGGAACTTCTTACGCGTCCGATGTGATCTGGCACGCGGTCGAACGGGCGAAAGCGCAGAAGCCCGTGGTCGTCTCCATGGGCGACGTGGCGGCCTCCGGCGGCTACTACATCTCCGCGACGGCCAGCAAAATCGTCGCCCACCCTTCCACCATCACCGGCTCCATCGGCGTCTACGCGGGTAAGCCCGTCATCAAAGGTTTCTACGATTGGATCGGCGTCAACAACGAGTACGTCTTGCGCGGCAAGCAGGCCGGCATGTTCCGCGAGACCGAGCCGTTCAATGCGGACGAGCGCGCCAAGTTTGAAGGGATGATGAAGAGTTTTTACTACGACGACTTTCTGCCGAAGGTGGCGCGCGGGCGCGGGCGCGACGTGGAATATATCGACTCCATCGCGCAGGGGCGCGTGTGGACGGGCGCGCAGGCCAGAGAGCGCGGGCTGGTTGACGAGTTCGGCGGGCTGGACAAGGCCGTCGAACTCGCCAAAGGACTCGCCAACATCCCGGCCGACAAGGGAGTGCGCCGCGTCGTGTTTCCCGTGCCGCGCACGTTCCTGCAACAGTGGATGGGCGGGGGCGACGAAGACGCCGCGAGCGTCAAGGCCAGAGAGCAACGCGCCGCCATCGAGTCGGCCTTGCCCGAAGACATGCGCCGCGCCCTGCGCTACCTCTCCGTGCTCGAAAACATGAAACGCGGCGAGACGATGGCGATGCTGCCCTTCGATTTACAGATCAGGTGAGCGAGAGCGGCGGCGCGCCGCCGCTCTCGCCAAGGGGCGCGCCGCCGAAATAACAGTTAGCCTCACTTTTGCCTGACCTGCTTCAGCCGCTCGGTCACGTCGTAGTTTCTCGGATTCAGCTCCAAAGATTTCACGAAATTCTCAACCGCTCGATCCTTGTCGCCGCTCCTGAAATAAGCCTCGCCGAGCGCATGGTACGAGCGGAAGGAGTGCGGGTGTTCCCCGGCGTTCAGCTTGAAGAGGGCGAGCGCGGGTTCCGGCTTGTTCTCGTTCAACAGACGCTGCCCGGCGATCAAGAGCGGCTCCTCCGTGGCCGCGTACTTGTTGACCGGCTCGGCCTTGAATTCGCGGAATCTCCTCGCGGCCAACTCGACGCCGCCTTCGGTCAAAGCCTCGTTCAAGATGTCCGCGAGCTTCCTGCGCGGGGCGTGGTGGGCGATGGCGGCTTGCAGCGCGGGGTCGCGGTTGGCGCGGTAATCTTC
>DASQNL010000355.1:0-9955 GCA_035644995.1 Pyrinomonadaceae bacterium
GGCGCGGCGCGCGCCGGTCGTCGCCAAGACGCCGGAGACGGTTGCGAGCGCGGCCACCGAGACGCCCGCCGTCGCGCAAATCTACGAACGAAACGTCTACGCCGTCCGCCTGCCGGATGGGAAACTGATGCTCGTCACGCAGTAAGCGAGCGGAGCGGCAAAATCAAATGAAGCGGGCGGGGCGGGTGTGAAGGCCACACTCGCCCCGCTTTAGTTTTATCGCCGCCGCCGCCGCCACGGCCTGCTTCGTCCTTTGATTCGTGCCTGCATGGTCTTAACCGACGCTCTTAGGTATGATAAACGCGCGCCGGGAATCTTTCTCGCCGCACGCGAAGCGAACCGCAAATTTTGGAGCCGTCCTCGAACGTGTCGAACGCCGCACAGAGCAACGCCGCCCCGCGCCGGCACGGAGACGCGCGCACGCGCCGCGTCCTCGTCATCGCACCTAGCCGCGCGGGCGAATCCTTGACCGCATGGCTCTCCGACGCGGGCTACGAAGTGCGCGCCGCGCGCGCCGGGCAGGCGGCGCAAGCAATCGCGGAGTTTGCGCCGCACGTCGCGCTCGTCGAGGCGGAGAGCGGACGCGGCGCGGCGGGTCTGGAATTGGCGGCGCGCCTGCGTGCCGAACGCGCCACCGCCGCCCTCCCGCTCGTCTTGTTGTTCGAGCGCGCTGATGCGGAGTTGCGCGCGCAGGCCGTGCGCCTCGGCGCGGACGATTACTTCGCGCTCGCCACCCCGCCCGCCGAAATCGCCGCCCGCCTCGACGCGCTGTTCTGGCGCGCGGAGGCCGGACGCCGCACCGCCGCGCTCACCGCGCTCGAACGGCGCGCCGAGATCGACGACTTCCTCCAACTGCTCGAAGGCGTCCGCTCTGATTTGGACGAAGGCTCCACGGGCGCACTCGCGCTCATCGCCGCCGGCGTGGGCGCGCCGGGAGCAACTTCCAACGCAACGGCGGCGGCGGCGGCGCCGGGCAATCACACGCTCGCCGAAGCTCACGATTTTCTCCGACTCAACCTGCGGCGCGTTGATGCGGTCGCCTTTTACGGCCCGACGTTGTTGCTTGTCTATCTTCCGGGAAAAACCGCGGGCGCGGCGCACAGAGACTTCGCGCGTTTGGCGGAGGAGTTTCGGGCGACGCAGCCCGAAGGCGTTTCGCTCGACATCGGCCTCGCCTCTTTCCCTTCGGACGGCACGGAGATCGAGAGTTTGATCGAGCAGGCGGAAGCCGCGCTGCAACCGACGCGCCCGCCGGACGACGAAGGGACACGCGAAACTTCTCCCGCTCCTCCTCGTCCGGCGGACAAGCCCGCGAGCGACGAGGCGCACACGCCGGTCGCTTCGAGCAGTTCGGCCGCGCCGAACTCGGAGGCGGCGGCTGAGCGAAACGCGCGCGTGGATTTCTCTCCGTCGCGTGCGGTGCGCGAATCGAAACAGACGGACATAGACGCTTCCATCATGCCTACCGGCGGAGCCGGGGGCGCGGGCGCCGGTCAGGGGACGCTCACGCAGGCCGCCGCCGACGCAGCCGCGCGCGAACGCGAACGACGCACCCGCGGCGCGATCATGCCGCGCCGCCTCCTGCTCACCGTCTCCGACCCGGCGCGCATGGCGCAAACTAATCTGCTGCTCAGGAGCGCGGGCTACGAAGTGCGCGCCGCCTTCGACGGTTTGCAGGCCATCAACCTGCTGCGCATCGAACGCCCCGACCTGCTCGTGATCGACGATGCTCTCTACGGCATAGACGGGCTGGAAGCCCTGCGACGCCTGCACCGCCAGCATCACGAACGCCTGCCGTTGCCGGTCGTGCTCTTGCTCTCGAACGCGCCGGAGCGCGAGGCGGTGCGCGCCGAGGCGCGACGGCTCGGCGTGCGCGGTTTCGTCGTGATGCCGTATGACCCCGAAGAGTTGTTGACCTCCGTGCGAACAGTCGGGAGCACCGATTGAAGGAGTGAACATTATGTACTGTATGAACTGCGGCACAGACATTCCGGCGGGCGTCCGTTTCTGCTCATCCTGCGGCGCGCCCGCCGACACGGAAGCGACGCGCGTCGCCTCGCGCGGCGGCCGCCCCTCGTCGCCCGACGCCGCACGCGTGCGCACTTCCTTCGACCAAGAGATGACGGCCGTCCGCCAAGCCGAACCCGCACCGAGTCTCCGACCCCGCGAGCCGCAAACGCCGCGCGGGGCGGATGAAGCCGAGCGCGTCATCTTCAGCGTGCGCCCGACGTTTCTCTTCATCGGCATCGGCTACGCGCTCGCCGCCGCGGCCGCCCTCGGCCTGAGCATCATCCTTGCGATGTTCGCCGGGCAATACGTCTCCGCGCCCATCGCCGTGCTCCTGACGCTCCCGCTTCTCCTCATCCCCGCCTTCAAGCACCTCAAGCGGAACACCGTCAAGTACACGCTGACCGACTCGAAGATCGAGATCGATCAAGGACTCATCGCGCGCAAGACGCGCAACATCCCTCTGCGCAACATTCAGGACGTGACCGTCTCCACCACCATCCCGCAGCGCATCTTCGGCTTCGGCGACCTCGTCATCGAAAACGCCAACGAAGTCGGCGGCCAGACGCTCCTCGACAACATCCCCCAACCGCGCCGCCACGCCGAACTGCTCCTGCGCGAACTGCGCCGCTGGAACTAAATCAGCCCCGGCGGTTACTATTAACTTCAACACAACGAGCGTGTTCCGGCGGGCATCAAAACACCTGTCGCCGGCCGGGTTTTAATTTTTGCGTTTCCAATAGTTAAGGGAATTTCCGATGCCTGTCTCATTTGTCGCCAGACTCTTTTCCGCCTGCTCGCTGTTTCTGCTCCTGACCGTGGCGGCGACGGCAAGCACGCCCGCCGAAGAATTCGCCAAGTTGCTGCCCGGCAAGGTGGGCGACGCGCGGGCGGCGGGCGCGCTCGATCTGAAAGCCAAACAGAAAGCCCCGGACTTCATTAACCCTCTGTGGCTGAACGAAGCGCGGTCGGCGGCGCGCTCCTATACCGGCGCGAGCGGGGAGAAGTTCGACGTTCAACTTCACCGCATGCGCTCGGACAACGAAGCCTACTCGTTGTTGAGCGCTACCCGCTTGGCGCAGAGCGCGAGGTCGCAAGGCTCGGTCAGAACTTTGGGGGACATCGGAACGGGCGCAATCGCGAGTCCGGAGGGCGTCACTTTTTACAAAGGCGCGACGTTCGTTTTCGTCAAGAGTTCGCTGCCGGCGGACGGCGACGGGCTGGTGGATTTTGCCCGCGCGCTGGCAAAGCCGCTGGACGAAGGATCAGGTGAAATTCCCGTCCTCGTCAAACATCTGCCCGATTGGGAGACGGCCGAGGGACGCGCCGTTTACGTGCTGGCTCAGCCCGCGCTCAAGGAACTCGTGCCGGGTCAAGCCGCGCTCGATGTCGTCTCTTTCGACGCCGGGACGGAGGCGGTGACGGCGACCTACGAGGGAGGCGCGCGACTCTTGATCGTCGAGTATGCGACGCCGCAGATGGCCTCCGAGGCGGATGCCGCCATCAAGGCGCGCATCGCCGCGCTGCCCGGCGAGGGCAAGCCCACGCCCACCGCTTACCGCCGGGTCGGCAATTACGCCGTGTTCGTTTTCGACGCGCCAAACGAACAGGCCGCTGCCGGGTTGATCGATAAAGTGACTTATGAGAAGGATGTGCGCTGGCTCGGCGAGAATCCCTACGCCGTCGAACGCGCGAATCGCGTGTGGCTGAACATGTCGACGAGCGTCATCGTCAACACGGTGAAGGCGACGGGACTCGCTATCGTCGTCTGCCTCACCCTCGGCGGCGTCTTCGGCGGATGGATTTTCATGCGCCGACGCGCGCAGGCCGCGCTCACCGAAAAGTTTTCGGACGCGGGCGGCATGTTGCGTCTCAATCTTGACGAGATGGGCGCGCAGAACAACGCGGCGCGCGCGCTCGGACAGGGCGATAAAGTGGGATAAGTTCCGGCGGGCGGGGTCTTGAGTTCGCCCGCCGGCGACCCTTGCGGCAAACGTAAAAAAGCGCGGCGAGTGTCCCCCAACACTCACCGCGCTTTTTTACTTTAAAGCACTTCGCAGCGTTATCCTTTGACAAGTTTGCGGATTGCCGGACTGCCTGTAGCGTTCCCCCAAAGCACTACAGACGGTGACCGGCAACCCAGCAACCAAAGCTCTTTGACCGCTTGCCCGTAACGTTTCCGTTCCCCCAAAGAACCGTTACCGACATGAAGTGAGAGAAAGCCTCCCCCAAAGCTATCACTCACTGCCGTCTCCGAGCCAACCCGATAACACTATCTACTCAATTATCAATATTAACTGTTTCTACTCTTGGCAACGAGCATGCCACAAATCTTCAGCCCGCCCATCGACTTTTGAAATCCAAATTTCCGCCAATAAAAATGGGCGTCGGGAGTTTTCGGCCGCGCCCCTTCGTCAATCGTTCCGCTTTCGGCCTCACCGGAAATCTGCACGGTTTTTATACTACCCCCCTGTACGCTTGAATTATTTCAGTTCGCAAAACAGGCGGAACAAGCCGATGTTAGCGTCTTTCAAGCCCCGGCAAACTTCACTGCGCCGCAAATTTTTTCACCGCCTCAACTCGAAAGAGGCGCGAACTTCCCCGACCTCGTCGCCGCGATGGTTGCGCACGACGAATTTCGAGTAACGGGCGAGACGTTCAAGCGCGGCTTCGTCGAGCAGGCCGAGTTGTCTGAGCGATTCGATCACGACTGTGGGGCGCGCGCGCCTGTCCTCGCCATCTTCGACCTTGAGGGCGAGTCCCAGGCCGTGCGGCCAGCGTGCCGAAGGCTCGACGCCCACCGTGTAGACTCCTTCCGCGCCGACCTTCGAGACGACGCCCCCGGCGGCGCGCATCAATTCCGTGTCGAGCCGCTCGCGCGTGCCGCCGACGAGTTGCGGGTGGGCGCGCATCGCCGCGCAGATGCGCGCGGAGGCGGCGCGCGTCTGCGCGTCGAAAACGTCGGGCGGCGCGACGAGGCGCGCGTACATCAAGGCCATCGCGCGCACCGAGACGCCGAAGACCGGCACGCCGCAGCCGTCAACGCCGAGCGCGATGTCGTCTAAGGGTACGCCGGAAAATTGCGCCACCGTATGGGCGATGGCGAGTTGGGCGGGGTTGTCGGGTTGGTCGTAAGTTTCGGGTGCGCCGCCGAGGTGCAGGGCGAGAGCGAGCATGCCCGTGTGTTTGCCGGAGCAGTTGTTCTGCAAGACGCGCGGTTTCTCGCCGCGTCGGCGCAACTCTTGCGCCACCTCTTTGTCGAACGGTTCGTGGACGCCGCACTTGAGCGCGCCCGCGCTCAACCCGATTTTGCCGAGCATCGCGGCCACCGTCTCTTCGTGGAGCGGTTCGCCGCTGTGCGAGCCGCAGGCGACTGCGATCTCCTCGGAAGTGAAGTTGAAACGGTCGGCCGCGCCCGTCGAGACGAGCGGAACGGCTTGGAGCGGCTTGGCGGAAGAACGCAGGTAGGTGACGGTTTCGGGCGCGCCGAGTTGGGCGACTATCCGCCCATGGCCGTCCACGGCGACGACGTGGCCGCGGTGGCGCGATTCGGTGATTGAGCCGCGCGTGACTTCGACGAGCGGCGCGGGCGGAAACGTATTCCGGTCATCTTCCATCTGTCGTTGCGGTGTGCGAGAGTCGGCCTTCAAAATTGTGCTTGCTTTTCAGTGTGGGGCATCTTAACCGCGCCGCGCCGCGCGCCGCAACGTCTCCGCACCGGCGCGACGGGCGGCCGCGCCCGCCGAAAAATTCAAAGGCCGCTGTCGGTTACGACAGCGGCCTTTGTTTCCCTTTGTTTTAAGTGTAACCCGGACGGAAGCGTTACCGGCCGTCAGCCCGTTTTTCGGAGCGTTTGGCTTTCTTCGCGCCGTAGCCGAGGATCGTCAGCTTGACGGGGCGACGGCCGAAGCGGATGGCCTCGCCGCTGCTGGGAACCCAGATGTCTATGAGACGGCCGCGAACCTTTCCGCCGCGGTCGGCCACGACGTACTCGCCGCTGTAGCGTCCGGCATCGAGACGGACGCGCGTGCCGAGCGGCAACGAGCGGTCGGCGGCAATTAAGCCACGACGCACAGGCTGGCCGCTCGCAGTGCGTCCGGGCAGCGCGTAGGCTGTCGCGGTGAAGCTCTGCGACGGCACGGGAGCGAGGTTCTCGTCCACGGTCTTCAGCTTAGGAGACGGGGCGGGCGTGTCGGCGGTCGGAGCCGCTTCGACCTCTTTGGAAGCTCCGGCGATGGCGATGAAGGGCATGGCCGCCGCGAGTGAACCGGAGAGCATTCCGCTTTCGTGTGTGACGGTGATGATCGTCTGGCTGGTCGTCGTCCGCGAGTCTTGGGCGGACGGTCTGTTTTCCGCGATCAGCGTCTGGGAGTAAAAAGTCAAAGAACACAGAAGGAGCGCGGCTGTGAGCACAGCGCCCCCCCCGAAGAGGGATTTCAGCATTGTTGTCGGTTCTCCTGTTCCGATGAAGTCTTTCCGGCGGCGCGCGAGTCCCGCGAGGTTTTTCAGGGACTCGACCTCTGGCTCTAGGAGGTCTTAACACTAATCGTCAGCCCGAGTGGGGATTGCATCCTTGATGCACTGACGCCGAAAAGAGCGTTGACTAAAAACAAAAACAAGCGAACATTGACTGTCCGCTTGTTACGTAAATGAGGCTAACACAAGCCCCTGCGGGCTGTCCACCCGCGACGACACAGATTTGTGATAGAGGATGGATGAAATAAAAAGGGATGTCGGTGAAGGGATGAGCGCGGAAAGCGGAAGGCGAAAGGCGAAGCGCGATTGTCGGGTCGCTTCATAACGAAAGCCGCCGCGATAGCGCGCGACGGCTTTTGTAATAGGCTTCAAAAAGGTCTTCAAAAAAATCGCTTCACTCAGTTGCCGATTCCTCCTTGCAGGCTTCGGGAGCTTCGGCCTTGGTATAACAAGTCCATGAAACCGACCCATTGGATTCGGTACAACTAAAACTTTTAACGCCGCACGCACATTTACCGGCCGCGTATTCATACCACCCGATACAATATGGAGCGGAATTCGTGAGCGCGACGCTGCAATGTTTAACCTTGCTTAGCTTCATTACGCCCGCCTGAGAAACGAAACCGGCGCGAGACTTCGAAAACTTTATCAAGTTGCGTTTTGTCTAATTCCCGCGTTCCCGATTTACCGCTCACGCGGCACACGCTCAGCGTCAAACGGTCTCCGTCTCTCACTTCAGTTTTCATCAGGTGTGTGAGGCCAACTCTTTGAGCCGTCTTCAAAGCGTCGCTGACTCGCCAAACTTCACCGCCTCGAACCGCGCCGGCTTTATCAACGACGATGGCAATCACATCGAAGCTGTTTAATGTGCCCCCGGTTCGGTCAGTCGCCGCATATTTCAAGGTGGTCTGCCCGTCGTCGGTCACGGCGACTATCGAGCTGAGGTCTACCGGCATCAGGGGCGACGATATGAACTTGGGCAACGTTTCGTCCCTGTGGCGGTTGAGGGGTTCTGCTCTGTGTCTTTCCCACAGGAACATGAATAGCAGCCAAAGTCAGTAGGCAAGCCGCGAGCAAGCTGAGCGTGAGATAACGTCGCATTTTTTAACCTCCCGATGTTGGATTGGTGTGAGTGTTGTTTTGTGAAGCAGTCTCATAAATAACCCCATAAGGTTTAGAGACTGTATATTTCTCCGGGAAAAGCGAAACGGTCGCACCATCCGGGATATTTGTGAGACTCTTTTATGAGCAGAGTGCCGGCTGGCGCGATTTGCGGGGAAAATGATATTGAAGCTCAATCAAGCTGTCAATATGTCTGTTTCGACAAAATTGTCAATAAATTTTGTCGAAACTATCGCCCCTTCAGCCACTCGCCGCGATAGATGACTTCGGCCTCGCCCGTCAGCAGCACTTCGCCGTCGTCGCGCCATTCGACTTCGAGACGGCCGCCTTCCATCTCGACGCCGACGCGCCTGTCCGTTCGTTCGTTCAGGCAGGAGGCGACCGCCGCCGCGCACGCGCCGGTGCCGGAGGAGAGCGTCGGCCCCACGCCGCGTTCATAGACGCGCACCTCGATTGTCCGGCGGTCGCGCACGCGCACGAACTCCACGTTCGTTCGCAGGGGAAACTGCGGGTGCGACTCGACGGCACGCCCCACGCGCCGCCAGTCCGCCCGCTCGAAATCGTCCACGAAGATGCAGGCGTTCGGGTTGCACATCTGCAACGCCGTCAGCCGCACCACCTCGCCCGTCTCCAACTGCAACGGGAAATCCAAGACCTGCTCGCGCGCCTCGCCGGTCTGCATCGGGATCGCCGCGCTGTCGAGGGCGGGGCGTCCGATCTCGGCCGCGAAGCGATAACGGCCGCGCCCGTCCTCCTCCAGCAGCCGGTAAAGTTTGACGCCCGCCTTCGTCGAGAGGCGCAACTCATCGCTCCTCCACAACCCTTGAAAGTAGAGAAAGGAGGCCGCCGAGCGCGAGCCGTTGCCCGACATGGCCGCCTCGCTCCCGTCCGGGTTGAAGATGCGCAGGACGAAATCCGCCGCGCCGCCCCCGGCCGCCGCTTCGAGCGTCGCCACGCCGTCGCCCCCCACGCCGTAATGTCTGTCGCACGCGCGCCGCACAAACTCCGGCACGTCTCGCACGCCCGCCAACTCGCCCGCCTCGCACACGATGTAATCGTTGCCGTAGCCGTGGAATTTAACGAAATGCATAAAAGGCCGTGACAGGTGACAAGTGACAGGTAACAAGTGACAGGTGACAGGTGACAGGAGTAGAGCGGGTTTAATCCTATCACCTGTCACTTGTCACCTGTCACCTATTACCTGCCCCCTCCGTTGATTTTGCCGCGAAGGAAGCGAGCATGACGGCGATGGCGTCCATGTAATTCTGGCGCGGCCGGTTGTTGTCGGGATAATGGTTGACGATGATGGAGAAGGCGAGGCGTTCGCCCGCCGCGCTGGTGACGTATCCGGAGAGGCCGGAGACGTTGTTGAGCGTGCCGGTCTTGGCGCGCAAGTTTCCGGCCGCCGCCGTGTTGCGCATGCGCCCGCGCAGCGTGCCGTCCACGCCCGCGACGGGCTGCGCGTCGCGCCAGACCTGCGCGTGCCGGTGCCGGCTCATGTGGACGAGCAGATTGACGGTCGAGTCCGCCGTGATCAGGTTCTGCCGCGCCAGCCCCGACCCGTCAACGAAGGCGAGGTGCGCGGTATCGACGCCCGCCCCGCTCAGAAAAGTTCTGACGACCGACAGTCCGGCCTCCGCGGTCGTCAGGCGGGGGTCGGTCGAGGGAAATTGTTTGCCGAGCGTGCGCAGGATGAGTTCCGTGTAGAGGTTCTGGCTCGGCTTCAAAGTGTGCGCCGCGATCTCGGCGAAGGGCGGCGACTCGCGCCTGGCGATTTCGACCGGGTAGGGATTCGGCTGACCTGCGGCGGCGGTAACCGGCTGCTGTTGTCCCGCGACGGGCGGCAATTCGGGCTGCTTCGGCTGCATGGGCGCGTCAACGATGCGGGTGCGCCCTTTGATCGAGACGCCCTGCTTTTCCAGCGCGGCGCGCAGCATCGAGGTGAACAGCAGGGCGGGGCGCGCGACGGCGACGCTGCCCGTGTAGCCCGGATCGTCTTCGGCGATCTGCCCGGAGACTTCGATGAAACTTTGACCGAGCGGGCGATGCACGCTGATGTCTCGTTTCGCGCCGCGCGGCGCGGTGGTGACGCGGTTGACGAAGGTCAGGAAGTGCGGCGCGTCGGCCACCTCTTCTTTATTGCGTGCGACGACGACGCGGATGACGGGACTCGCGGGGCCGGTGGCGACGACGGCCGCGACGCCCGCCCGCGCGCCGGGTTTGACGGAGAGATCGAGGGCGTTGTCGTTGACGGTGAGCGCGCTCACGTCCGCGCCGTAGTACCACTGTAGATCGTCCCACTCCCAGCCGGGCGAGCGCGGCGGCCCGGCGAAATAACTTTCGTCGCCGA
>DASQNL010000356.1:0-6527 GCA_035644995.1 Pyrinomonadaceae bacterium
GAGATCGACCATCGCTACGGACGGATCATGAACCCGAACCTCCAGCACTACCACGTGCCCGTCAACGCCGACGTGCACGAGGTTGAGACGTTGTTCGTCGAGGAGGAAGACACCATCGTCAACCCGCTCGGCGTCAAGGGCATGGGCGAACTGGGGATGGTCGGCATCCCTGCGGCCATCGCCAACGCCGTCTTCCACGCTACCGGCAGGCGCGTGCGCGACCTGCCGATTACGCCGGACAAGCTGCTGTAGGTCGGGGTGAGCTGATGAATGAGGTCAGGGCTTTAGTCGAAGCGTTCGACGCGGCCAGGGCGGCGGGCGAACGCTGCGCGCTCGCGACCGTGGTGAGCGTCGAGGGGTCTTCATACCGGCGGCCGGGCGCGCGGATGCTGGTCTGCGAAGGCGGGGCGAGCACCGGCACGATCAGCGCGGGGTGCCTCGAAGGCGATGTCATAGAGCACGCGAAGCGCGTCATGCGTGCGGGCAAGGCTGTGCTCGTCGAGTACGACACGGCCTCGACGAGCGACGAGATGGCCTGGGGGCTGGGGCTTGGCTGCAACGGCATCGTGCGCGTGCTGGTTGAACCGCTCGCCCCCGGTTCGCTCTACGTCGATGCGCTGAGACGTTCCTGCGAGGTGCGCGCGGACGCCCCCGTGTGGGTTGCGACCGTGTACCAACACGCGCTTTCCGGCTCGCCCGCCCGCGCCGCGCCGCGCATCGAGATCGGCGGGCGCATGCTCGTCGGCGAAGACGGCGAGGTCAGGCGCGAGAACTTGAGCGTGGCGGCGGCATCGCTCATCGAGGGCGACGTGCGAGCGGGGGCGGCCGGCGCGAGAGTCTACGAGGTGGCGGGCGGCTCCTTGAAGGTCTTCATGGAGATGCTGTCGCCCCCTGTCTCGCTGATCGTCTTCGGCGCGGGACAGGACGCGCTGCCGGTCGTCGAACTCGCGCGCGGCCTGGGCTGGCAGACGGAGGTCGTCGACCCGCAAGCCCGCCCCGCCAGCCGCACGCGGTTCGCCGCGGCCGACCGGGTCACGCTCTCGCGCCCCGCGGAGGTCGGCGCGCGCGTCGGGATTACGCCGCGAACCCTGACGCTGCTGATGTCGCACAACTACTCGCATGATCTCGAACTGCTCAAGTTCCTGCTCGCCTCGCCCGCCCGCTACATCGGGGTCATGGGGCCTCGCAAACGCACCGAGCGGATGCTGTGTGAGTTGGCGGCGAGCGACGGCGCGCGCGCTCTCGGTGAGGCGGACAGGGCGCGCCTGCACTCCCCGGCCGGTCTGGACATCGGGGCAAACGCGCCCGCCGAGATCGCCCTCTCAATCGTCGCCGAGATGCGCGCCGTGCTGGACGAACGGCGCGGCGGGATGCTGCGCGAGCGCGGAGGCTCCATCCACGGCGGCACGGTTGACGGCGAGCGCATCCTTCCGAGGGACGGGCAGACCCGCCCGGCAGCGGTGGCGTGAGGGTTGAGAGTTGCCGGGGAGGTGGATTCTCGCGTGGTTGAAAGCGGCACGGCAGGCGTCGGGGCGGTGATCCTGGCGGCGGGGTCATCCTCGCG
This sequence comes from Pyrinomonadaceae bacterium, assembly GCA_035644995.1. GTDB lineage: Bacteria > Acidobacteriota > Blastocatellia > Pyrinomonadales > Pyrinomonadaceae > JAIVJZ01. The sequence goes on from DASQNL010000356.1 coordinate 1,565, forward strand.
CATGGGCAGCCCGAAACAGACTCTCCAATACCGGGGCGAGAGCCTGCTCAGGCGCGCCGCCCTCGCCGCGCTGGGCGCGGGGTGCAGCCCCGTCATCGTCGTGACGGGCGCAAACGCCGGGCTGTCAAGACAAGAGTTGAACGGGCTTGCCGTGCGCGAGGTGTTGAATACCCTTTGGGAGACCGGGATGGCTTCGTCGATCCGGGCGGGCGTCGAAGGTCTGGTCATGGCGAACCCGAACGCAGCCGCGGCCGTCCTCATGTTATGCGACCAGCCCCACGTCACCGCCGGGGTCGTCTCCGCTCTCGTCGCGGCGCACCGCGCCACCGGAAGCCCCGTCGTCGCCTCGACCTACGGCGGGAGCTTCGGCGTCCCGGCCTTATTCGCCGGAACGCTCTTTGCCGAGCTAACGCGATTCGAGGGCAGGTCAGGCGCAAAGGAGATCATCAAGAGATACGCATCCGAAACACACTTCCTACCCTTCCGCGGCGGTGAACTGGACGTGGATACCCCGGATGATTTCGCGCGACTGAAGGCAGAGGATGTCGAACAGGAATAATCTTCAGTGAATACAATTATGACAGCAATGATGTTTTAGTAGAAAACGATGGCATCGCCGAAGCTAAGTTGAAACTTGGTACGGCATCGCAGGCTTTCGATCCGGTTTTTTGTAGCGATGAAGGCACGCCGCTTTCCATACCTAACATTTACCTATCGGTATTTCCGCTTGATTCTCACAAAGGCCAGACTGCCGCGCATACGTCTCTACGATCTGCGCCACACATGCGCGACTCTGCTATTGATATGCAGAAGAAAATCCGAAAGTCGTCAGCGAACGGCTTGGACATTCAACAATCGTGCTCACGCTGGACACTTATAGCCCCGTCTTACCGACGATGCAGCAAGGCGCGACCGCGCGACTCGAAAAACTGCTTTACGGGAAGGACTGCGCAAAAACCGGCGCGGCCTGACGAACCCCTTTGCGAACGCTGAAGTTGTTGTGCGAACGCCGAAGTTGTTGAAGGATGTAGCAGGAAAATTCTATTGCAAACTTTTTTGCAAGGCGTTACTCTCCCGCGCGTGCGCGCCCCTCAAGATACTGGCATCCGCATAGGCACACTAAACCTCAGCCGCCCCGTCGGGCAGCTTGTCACGGCTGGAATGGCATTACAAGTTAGGGTAGTGAGAACACGCCCGCGAGCAGTTCGAGAATAGTCTGCGTGAGACTGTCCGTCGCTTCGTCCTCGGTGTCGCCGCCCTCGCTCGGCTCTTGAGCGTTACTGGTCGTCTCTTGTTCTACCGGCGGCGGCGGCGGTGGTGGCGGATCAGCAAACCCCGTTCCCATCCAGCCCGCTTGTGCGGAGCAGGCCAGTAGAAGGATCAACGCGGAGGTTCGGATAGCTTTACCCATTTCCTTATACCTTTCGTTTTTATGATGGTTGACCAAAATTGCCGCCGTATCCGCAAGATGCGGCGGCATTGCTGCGTATGACGTAAAACTGTCATACAGAAGGAAAGGCTTACCTCACATGACTTTAGCAGACGAGCAGTTGAGGAAACTAGATAATTCCTCACTGACCGTGAACGAGCGTGTCCTACTGCGCTGCCGGATCGCTGCAGACCTCATACACAAGGGGCAATATGAAGCCGCGCGCGAGGCTTTAGGCGAACTCTGGCGGGGAATCGGGCAGAGACCGGACATTGGAGAGTTGCCGCCCATGACGGCCGCAGAGGTCTTGCTCCAATGCGGCGCGCTCACGGGCTGGTTGGGGAGCGCGGGGAATATGGCGGGTGTGGAAGAAAAGGCCAAAGACCTGCTTACGGAAGCCTTGCGCATCTTCGAGTCCCAGGGCGAATACAAGAAAGCGTCCGAGGCGCAATACGAACTCGGCATCTGCTACTGGCGATTAGGCTCGCACGACGAAGGCCGTGTGATGCTCAGAGAGGCACTGGAGCCGTTACAGGATGCCGACTTAGAACTGAAAGCCAAAATCCTGATCAGACTCGCTCTGGTCGAGACATGGGATAACAGGTATTACACGGCGTTAAGCATACTCAAAGAGGCCGAGCCGGTCTTTAAGTCCGCTAACGACGCCTTCAAGGGTACATGGCACAGCCAGATGGCCTTAGTCTTGATACGGCTTGCGCTGATGGAGGGGAATAACGATTACACGGACAGGGCGATCATAGAATTTACTGCCGCCATCTACCATTACGAACTGGCAGGGCATGAAAGATACTGCGCGCGCAGCCTCAACAACCTTGCTATGACGCTCTACAAGTTGGGGCGACACGGGGAAGCGCACGAACATCTTGATCGGGCACAACTGATATTCACGAGACTTAAAGACGCCGGCAACCTGGCGCAGGTGGACGAGACGCGGGCGCGCGTGTTAGTCGCGGAGCGGAAGTACAGGGAAGCCAACCGCATCATCGGCAGCGTCATTAAGACCTTCGAGGCGGGCGGCGAGTCAGCCTTACTTGCCGACGCACTGACCCTTCAAGGCACCATTTGGGCGAGACTCGGCGGCTTAGATAGCTCAGCCGACATTATGCGGCGGGCTATGAAAATAGCGCAGCAGTCCGGCGCGCACACGCAGGCCGGGCAAGCCGCGATGACGCTGATAGAAGAACACGGCGCGACGTGGCGGCTGTCCGTGTCGGAGGTGGCGCAGGTCTATACGCGCGCCCACGAACTGCTAAAAGGTACGCAGGACGCCGAGGACATAATGCGGCTTCGAGCGTGCGCCCTGAAAGTGATCCGGAGGCTTTCGGGTATGCAGTTGCACGAAAAGAACTTTACTTTTTACGGCGCGGTGCAGGAGTTAGAAGCGAGGCTGATAGAGCAGGCTTTAGAGTTGGAAGGCGGAAGCATCACACGCGCCGCCAAAAGGCTAGGGATAAAACGTCAGTCGTTCGCACAAATGCTGCAAACACGACATAAGAATCTGTTAGACAAGAGGACGCCACCTAAGAAGCGGCTGCGCAGTATCATTAAAGAGCCGAAAGAATAGCAAGCTGGTTAAGCCTTGCTTAATATCCCGTCGCTCCTATCACAAGATTCCCTCATGGCTTGATTACTGAGTTTCTGCTTTGGCGTGGCGTTATTTAGGCTCAATTTGAACAATCACATCTAGGCCATTATAGGTTTTAGACAAATCATTCTCGATGCCTACTGGATTAGCTATTCTAGCTTCGGGATCATAAACAAAGCAGAAAAGCGTTTTACAGTCAGGATGAGATTGGTATCTCTGAATATCTATTATTAGCTGATCCCCTAATTCTTTCGCGTCAAGCCCCTTTCGAGTTTTCTTAGTCTCGACTACGACCTGCTCGGCTTTAAGCAAGAAGTCCATCCTTGCAGATTTGCCAGCATAACTCGGAGTCCACTCCTCTGGCCTAATGTCATCAAAATTAAGGCGCAGGAGAGCATGGAGCAAATCTTGCATATCATACTCATCTTCAACTTCAATTGTCGGACGTTGGGAATAGCGATTGCGAAGCTGCCGGGCAACCTGATGAAACCGCTGTGACATTAAACGCAAAGCTGAAAACGTATCAGGCTTGCCAAACTGTTTCGCATATGACTGCTCAAGAATTTCTAGATACTCGCCAGCCTTAGTGATCTCGCCATATAACGAATTAACAAAATCTCTATCAGCGACCTGATAATCACCATATCCTGCATTTTGCGTGGTTGGCGGTTCTGTAAGTTCCCGAAGTTCCCCGAATAAGGTGGAATCAAGTTTAATCAAATTTCGTCGTAGGTCTGCATACAACGACCAAAGGCGCATGAACTCTTCGTCTGCCTTGATCATGCCAAGAGCATCAACATAAAGTTTTTCTATAGATGAGCGAAGAAGATTTAAATCCTTCCTCATTTTGGCGAGTTGTATTGGAGTAACTGTTGTCATGGGAGACACGTTCACGTCATAGAGAATTGCAAAGACTTAACACTATTGAAAGGTATTCAATCTTGCGCGTGATGTCCGAGCTAATTGTCACTCTGACAGGATCAGTATGTTAGGCAGCATTGTCGCATTAACGCACTAATGTAATGGCGCATTAGCGTGCTAAATGAAAATTAACACTCACAAGCATTATTCAGTCTTAGCAGATTGAATAAGAGGCTCACTAGGATGAATAACCCATGAATTAACATAATGCATCGCACCTTTAATCTTGATTAAGAACAAATCTCTGTCGCAGTAACGCTCACTGCTAGGGGCGGTTTCAAATCCACCAAAGCGAGTTTGAGAACCTGTCAACACTCGGATTCGATGTAATTCTGATTCTGGTATAAAGAAGTCAGCAAGATCGTGTCCCGTTTCATTCTGTATATTTGTAAGGCTTGTGTGATACAGCGCGACGAACTTTTCCTCTATACCCTCATCAGGTAACTGATCTGCTATTGCTTGAAGAAGTGCCAATGCTTTGCGGAATTTTCTTTCATCCATAACCATTATTCTCCCCTTATGATTGGAATAATAAGACGCCTAACGCCCGAACTATGGTCAAATTATACTCATAATCCTTTCCATCTTCTCCACCGGCTATCCAGAAAGCAATGCAAAACGCTCGACGTAATCAACGCTAAGATCGGCAATTATATGTTGAAAGTTCTAGTTTTCTTTTGCTTTGTTCTTTTCAATGTGAAGCATGGTGGGATCGAGAGTTACGATTGTATGAAGCAATAATATGGCCTGCCTACTAAACCTCATTTTGTAGGCAAAGACATTTGAATCTAGATCGAAGCATAATCTCAGCTTTGGCAGACCGTTGGCAGACCAAACGACAAAGGGCATCCGTTCTGGATGCCCGTAACTGTTTGATTCAAAAGAAGGCGGCGATCGGAATCGAACCGATGAATAAAGGTTTTGCAGACCTCTGCCTTACCACTTGGCTACGCCGCCGCGAGAGAAGGTGAAGGGCGAAAGGCGAAAGGTGAAAGTTAATCTTTCGC